>PUNW01000247.1 GCA_003552665.1 Spirochaetaceae bacterium
CACGCACATCGGTGCTGTTCGGTCACCACTTCGCCTCGGTGGCAGGTGCAGCGCCAATCGTCGGGCCGGTCCTCGCGATGGCGTGGGGATGGGTGCCGGCACTGCTGTGGGTCTGGTTCGGCAACATCTTTATTGGAGCTGTGCACGACTACTTGGCGGTGATGGCCTCGGTGCGCTACGACGGCAAGTCCATTCAGTTTGTGGCTACCGACCTGATCAACCGGCGCACTGGGTACCTGTTCTACATCCTGGTGTTCTTTCTGCTGGTGTTGGTCGTTGGTGCATTCGCGGCGGTGCTCGAAGGGCTGTTCGTAGCCGATCCGTCGGTGCCGGCGGCAGCCATCTACCTGATCATCTCGGCGGTGATCTTGGGAAGATTGATGTACTCCACCATCTTGCCGTTCCAGGTGAGCACCATCGTCGGAATCGCGTTGCTGGTTCTCACCGTGATTCTCGCCAACGCGTTTCCGATAGAGCTCGGCGCCGACGCCTGGTATCTGATCATGTTCTTCTATATCATCATCGCAGCGGCGCTGCCGGTGCAGGTGCTGCTGCAGCCGCGCGACTACCTCAACGCGTGGCTCCTGTACTTCGGTCTGGCGCTCGGCGGGTTGGGGGCGATCTTTGCGTTCGGTGGGTTCAGCGCTCCGGCGTTCACGAGCTTCTCACCGATTGTGACGGCGGGGCAGCCGACACCGTTCTGGCCGGTTATCCCGCTGATCATCGCCTGCGGGTCACTGTCGGGGTTTCACTCCCTGGTGGCCTCCGGTACCACATCAAAGCAGCTGGAAAGCGAGAAGGCCGGGCTGCCGATCGGCTACGGCGTGATGCTGGTTGAAGGCTTTCTCTCCACAATCGTGGTTATCGCGGTCGCCGGTTGGGGCCTGTCAGTGGTCACTGAAGCAGGCGAAACCCTCACAGTTGCAGGCTGGGCTACCGAATACACTCCTGCGCAAGAAGCAACCTACCCGGGAGCGGCAATGTTCTCGGAAACCTGGGCGGCGATGATCGGAGACACCTGGCTCGGCTTTATTCCGGAAGCGTTCCTGCGCATTATCGCGGGGATGTGGGTTGCCTCGTTTGCGCTCACGACGCTTGATAGTACCAACCGGCTGGGCCGGTACTGCCTGGTTGAGATCTTCAAGCCTCTGAAAGATAGCGCGGAAGGCGCATACCGCGTTCTCACTAATCGCTGGATAGCATCACTCATCCCGGCGGCGATCGGTATCTGGCTCGGTTGGAGCGGAACTCAGGCGGTGCTGTGGCCGTCGTTCGGCAGCGCCAATCAGCTGATTGCGGCTATCGCGCTCCTTACCGGCACGGCTTGGGTCGCGAAGCGGCTGAACACCAAAGCTACCTACGCTTTTGTGCCGGCGATGATTCTGTGGATCACGGTGACTGCGGCGATGATCTGGTATCTGATTGTGGCTGTTCCGCCCACCTATGCCGGCGACCCGGTGACCGGTACGGCAGTCGGGATTGTCGTAGGCCTCATGCTTATCATCAACGTGGTATTCATCATCGATTTCTTCAAGACCAAGGATCAACCTGCGCTTGGGCTCGAGACGCAGGACTAGCAACCGGCGTTGGCTTAGCGCCAAGTGAAAAGCTCGGCTCCGTTGTCCGACAGCGACGGCGGAGCCGCTTTCGTCATTGACAGCGAAGGTGTAGGGGCTGATAATCGCTTCATGGACCCTGAAATGGCTCGCAAAATTGATGCCGCACTCGAGCGGGTGAAGGACCCGGAGAGCGGGTATTCAATTGCAAAGCTCGGCATAGTCGAGCGTCTGCGTTACAATGCCGAGAAGAACAAGCTGTACGTCTTCACCGACTTCGTGTCCCATCAACCTTCCTGTATGGCATGTGTCGGCATTGCCGCGGTTGTGATCGCGGGCCTGCGGGAGCGACTGGTCGAAGAGTTGAGCGCAGAGTTTCCCGACCTCACCGTCATGCTGGTGTAACCGTAACGGTATACGAGGGCGAGCCGGATGGAGCCGATGTTTCTGCTTGTCTTCGCGCTGATCGGCTTTGTGTTTCTGGGGTGGTACCGCGGCGGGCGCAAGAACGTCGAGGTCATTCTGTCAACCTGCCGCACCGTCGAGCGCGTGTTCGAGCCGGTGGATACCAACTACACGAACATCGGCGGCGTTGTCGGCGTGAACTTTGTGTTCGAGCTGTCCTCGCCATTTCGGCGGCTCGAAGGAACGGTGACTACCGTTCCCCGGCATGCAGCGCTCTATTTCCCGATCTCGCGCTGGGTCATCCGCCGTGAGGATATGCTCCTAGTCACCGTCTACTGCGAGCGGCTGCAGCCGGGGCAGGGGCATATCGTCGAGCGTGACTGGTATCAACGCGCCGGAGCGGCGGTGGAGGAACCGGAGGAGATGTTCGAGACCCCGGTTGCGCGCGGCAACCGTGGGTTCCTGCTGTTATGGTACAACCCCTTGATCCGTGACCGGTTGGATTGGATGCTGTCCCAGTTCTCCGATATGGCGGCAGACTGCCTTCGATACCTTGGCTACTACGGGAGCGACAATTACTTTTCGGCTACGTTTCACGCAACACACCCGGAGCTCGAAGCGGTGTTGCTCGAGTTCAAGGCTCTCGTGCGCGCTGTGCCGGAAAGGTTCTAAACAGGCCGGGCGTCTCGCAGCGGCCTGCAGAAGCGTTTAGCGCTGGGCGTGCCCCGTCCTCGAGAGGCGCTTTGCCGCATGCTTGTCGGCGATTAAGAACACCAGGAGGTTTTCCTCGAGCGTGCGGCGCGGACCCGGGCGGTTTGCGAGGGCGCGGTGTTCGGTAGCGTGCGCCCGGCGCTGATAGAATCGATACATATCGCGAGGGTCGACACTGGCTATGGTATCCGGTGATTCGTCGGGAGCCAGGAACTCCTGCAGAGCGTCCCGGGTGATGACCGATCTGTTGTCGGCGCGCATGACTGCACGCACCGCCTCGATCTGTTCGTAGGTCAGGCCGAAGACGAACTCCTCGATCGCTTCAACAACGCTTTTTTCCGTCGCATACGCTTCAAGGAATCGTTGCCAGCGGTTACTCAGTAGCGAGGAGAGCTTCATCAGCTCCATGGTGCCCAGCATCGTGCCGAAAACCGGTACGATGCGTTTACGCACGCGCCACAGATCGACGATTTCCGAGGCGTAGTCTGTGGCCGTACGGTCGAAGCGGTTGTCCCAGTAATGGATGAGATCTACCGCGGCCTCTCGCCTTATGGCCGGATCGTAGTAACCGGGCTCTCGTTCGATAATCGCCTGGTAGACATCCTCGATCAGCAGCGAGAAGATTGTGTATTCCCAGCGCTTCTGCAGTTCATCGCGGTGGGGGGCAAGCCGATCGAAGCGATCCGCTAGTTGACGCAGAAATCCGAGGTAGTTGAACTTCGCGACCATGAACGCACGACCGACTACTACCTTGGTCGGCAGCAACACGGTGTGGTCGCAGCCGTCGCGGTAGAGCTTCTCGATCAGCGTATTGAGCGACTGCTCGTGCCCGCCGGTGGTGCGCGATTCGAGCATCGACGGGAAATGCGCGAAGACCGCAGAGAGGTGCACAAGATCCTCGTAGGTGACGCTGCATTCCTGGTACAGATCGGTGTCGATCTTGTTCAGCTCTGCCGTGAGCGATTCCAGCAGACAGGCCTCGTCTTTGTGCTCGCAGCCGCTAACCGTCAAACCTGACCCGCCTCGGTACTACGCAGTTTGAAGATGCTCCACCTTTTCGATCAGCAGCCGAAAGGTGCCCCCTGGGGCAACGTATTCCACTTCAGTACCTTCCCGTTCTCCAATCAGGGCCAGGCCAAGGGGGGTGAGGATCGAAACGCTGTCGTTGGCGTCCTTCACGTCGGCCGGAAACCCCAGGACCACATGGTGCAGATCACCGGTGCCGATCAGGCGGTAACGGACGCGCGAGCCGATTGTGATGATGTTGCCGGGGATGGCGTAGGAATCCATAACTACGGCGTCCTTCAGCTCTTCAGCAAGACGCTGTATGTGCGGCAGGTTACGCTGTGCGCCCTTCTGTCGGGCTTCGACGAGTTTCCTGAGGACGGTGTAGTTCTCCTCGTTGAGGATAATTCTGCGCTTGCTCATTGAGGCCCCCCGATTGCCGTGGGATTGCCGCCACTCTTCGCTGTGACGGCTGTGCGCGTCGACAACTCTTGACTGCGATGGCTATGCGCTTGGGTTACCGGCTGCAATGGCAGGGGCGGGTGATGCACCCCGCCCCGATACCACTCTACACAAGCATAGTAACCGGTCCGCGGCCGGTTGCCAGTACCTTAAAACCATGTATTCAATCTACATGGTAACTACATGATAGCGATTCTCAGCGCAGGGAGCGAAGGTGGGTTGTGAGGTTAATCCCGCTGCCGGTCAGCTCGAGCTTTTTTCGAATCGTGTTCCGGTGGCGCTCGACGGTTTTCTCGGTAATGTGGAGGAACGACGCGATCTGCTTGGTGGTGAGCCCGTTGCGGATGAGACCGCAGACCTCGATTTCGCGCGGACTGAGCATGGCCAGCGACGATATCACCTGCTCGGAACCGCCCGCCAGCAGTGTCCGGAGCCCCTCCTGCGCCAGGGACACTCGCGTTGCATCCTCAGAGCTCAAGGCATTTGCAGCTCTCAGCTCGTGAAGATACGGCTGAACGAAGGTCTCGATGTACGCCCTCGTGGTCCGGAAAATCTCATCCTTTTCGGCTTCAATCTGTGACAGAACCTCGCGAAGGGCGATATTCTTGTGCTCCAGCCGGCTCGCCTGTTCCTGAAGCGTTCTGGTCGACTCTCGGAGGACGTTCTGCATGTCTTCTCGTTCGAGAACGTTCGCGATCAGCGCGGCGGTGGAATCAACAAGGTTTTGCTCACGGTCATCGAGCCGATTGCCGGCTTGTGACGAGCCGCCGCGCGCGTAACAGGTGATCGTAAGGAGCACGCGCTTCTCTATGCTGTAGACGCGCTCCACACGGTACGTCGCGCTGCGTGCGTTGGCGGGGGGTGAGGGCTCGGCGTCTCCAACGCGGACGTGTTGGTGTTCGGCTTCGATCTCTACGCAGGTAGTCTCGGGGTGTTGCATTGCGTCGCGGAGAATGCCGGCGATATCGCGCAGAAATTCGGAGAGTGAGATCACCGGGCGGGTAAGGAGCTCCGAGATCTGATACAGTGCATCGAGTTCCTTCTCGCGCTCGCTGAGGTGATGTCGGAATATGGCCAACTCGTTTGGCGCTTCTTCGGTCATACGTTGCGGCTTCCGTCGATCGCGCCACCCTAAGAGCGTCGCGCGTGCTTGGGTCGAAACGACTGCAGGAGCTGCGGATCGGTATCCAGAAAAGGACCCTCCATCAGCTCGATGCAGTACGGGACTGCCGGGAAAACAGCCGTGAGACAGTCGGTGATCGCCGAAGGATTGCCCGGCAGGTTCACGATCAAGCAGCGTCCCCGTGTACCGGCGGTCTGGCGCGAGAGAATCGCCGTCGGCACGGTGCGGAGCGAGACGCTGCGCATCAGTTCTCCGAATCCGGGCATTTCACGGTCGCACACCGCCATGGTCGCCTCCGGCGTCACATCGCGCGGCGCCGGCCCCGTGCCGCCGGTGGTCACCACCAGACAACACCCGACTTCATCAGCGAGTTGCTCGAGGCAGGCCCCGATAGCGTCGGGATCGTCCGGTACTATCCGGTGAATGGGTTCCCACGGCGTCACAAGATGCCGCTTCAGCCACTCGAAGATCGCGGGCCCACCGCGATCCTCATACTCTCCGCGACTGGCACGGTCGGAGACGGTCACGATACCGATCCTCGCCGGCCCTTCGCGCACCCTATCCTCGCTCGCCGTGCTGTTTTCCGGCTTTGCGTCCTCCATGAAGCCGTTATAGCCTTCCCGGCCGGCGCCCGTCAATGCGACAGCGCCGGTGTAGTGCTGCCGGGTCACTCCAGATCATCCACCAGCTCGGCGAGTGCCTCAAGGGCGAGAATCTGCACGTAGTCTCGATCGTAGTTGACGATTCCGGCCTCCGCGAGCTCACTGAGCACACGGGAGAGTGCCGGCCGCGTCGCACCGAGGATCTCCGCTTGGGTGCGGCGTGAATGCGGCATCTGCAGCGTAGTCGAGCCCTGCTGGTGGTACTGGTCGAGCAGATAATCCGCGAGGCGCTCACGGATAGTGGCGAAGCGCGAAAGGCGCAGCTTGTCGGCAAGTACGCCCAGGCGGGTGGAGACATCACCGAGATAGGCCTCGAGAAATGCCTCCTCGGTCCGGCAAAGCGTAAGTACCGCAGCGCGTGGCAGGCGCAACAGCTCTATCGGCCGTGTGGCAATGACTGAAACCGGAAGACGGTTGTCCTCGCCGAACAGTATCGCCGGCGCAAGCAGACACGGGGCGGTGTACTCGGCGACGGTGTACTGCTTGCCGCCGTATGAGCTCATCTCGGTACGGACTTCTCCGGACAACAGCACCAAAAGCCGTTCATAGCGGTCGCCGCGAAACGCTACGATCGCGCCGCTGTCATGCGAGGTGAGGTGATAATGATGCCGCTGCAGCAGGTCTCGCAACGTATCCGGCGCCACAGCCTCGAACGCGGGACAGCAGGCCAAGCGCGCGGCGATTCTTTTCACATCTGCGGCCTCTGTTCCGCTGTTTTGTCCAGTTCGTAACATATGATACCGCGGATACTCCTTTGGCGTATTATTCTACTCAACATAGGCCGGCTTGAACAGCACGAGTCGACCACCTGTGATTACGTGGGCGGTTATCTGTACGCAGATCGCCGCAGGTGTTGACGCCGTCAGTTAAGGAGGTTTGGTATGAACATGTTTTGTTGGCAATGTCAGGAAGCTTTGAAGAACGAGGGATGCACTGTCGCCGGGGTGTGCGGAAAGCCGGCCGGCACTGCCAATCTTCAGGATCTGCTGACTTTTGTGCTGAAGGGGGTGGCTGTCTATGCCCGCGCAGCTACCGAGCGCGGCGAGTCGGTGCGTGAGGCAGGGCGACTGACCATGCGGGGACTTTTCGCAACGATCACCAATGCCAATTTCGACGACGACCGCTTTGTCGAGTTGATCCACGAGGCTCTCGACCTGCGCGACGGTCTCGCACAGCGCTACGGGGCGGATCTGCCGAAACCGCTGCCGGAAGCGGCGACCTGGAACAAGCGCAACCCGGAAGAGTATCCAACCGAAGGGTACCGGGTGGGCGTTCTTGCCACCGCAGACGAGGACGTGCGCTCGTTACGCGGGACGATCGTCTACGGGCTGCGTGGCATCGCGGCATACGGAGATCACGCTGCGGTCCTCGGCCGCGAGGACGATGAGATCTATCGTTCCCTATTGGACCTGCTTGCGGCGACGACGGATGAGGACAAGACAGTCGACGAGCTAACCGCGCTTGTGCTCGACACCGGGCACCTGGCGGTCAAGACGATGGCTCTGCTCGACTCTGCGAACACCGGCGCTTACGGCAATCCGGAGATTACGACAGTGAACATCGGAGTGGGGCGGAATCCGGGGATTCTGATCTCGGGGCATGACCTGCGAGATATGGAGGAGCTCCTGAAGCAGACCGAAGGCACCGGCGTGGATGTCTACACCCACTGTGAACTGCTGCCGGCGAACTACTATCCGGCGTTCAAGAAGTACTCGCACTTCGTGGGTAACTACGGCAATTCGTGGTGGAAACAGAACAAAGAGTTCGAAGCGTTCAACGGCGCGATTCTGATGACGACCAACTGCATTACGCCGGTGCAGGATAGCTACCGCGACCGGATCTTCACCACCGGTATGGCGGGTTACCCCGGAGTAGCGCACATCCCCGATCGCGAGGACGGCCGGCCCAAGGACTTTACGCCGGTGATCGAACGTGCCAAGCGCTGCGAAAGCCCCACCGAGATCGAATCCGGCAGTATCGTCGGCGGTTTTGCGCACGCGCAGGTTACCGCCTTGGCGGATCAGGTGGTAGACGCGGTCAAGAGCGGGGCAATTCGTCGTTTCGTGGTGATGGGCGGATGTGACGGCCGGCAACGCGGTCGCAGCTACTTCACCGAGGTTGCCGAGGAGCTGCCGAATGATACCGTCATTCTCACCGCCGGATGCGCAAAGTACCGCTACAACAAGCTCAACCTGGGCGAGATCGGCGGTATACCGCGCGTGCTCGATGCCGGTCAGTGCAACGACTCCTACAGCCTGGTCATGATCGCGCTCAAGCTCAAGGAGATCTTCGGGCTCGAGGATATCAATGAGCTCCCGATCTCCTACGATATCGCCTGGTACGAGCAGAAGGCGGTGTGTGTGCTGTTGGCGTTGCTGGCGCTCGGCGTGCGCAATATCCGCCTCGGCCCGACGCTCCCGGCGTTCCTATCCCCGAACGTCGCCAAGCTGATTACCGAGAAGTTCAACTTGATGCCGATCGGTGATCCCAAAAGCGATGTCGCGGCAATGCTCGCCGGCTGAGCGCCGAGCCCGGAGGAGCAGGACGGCGATGACCACGGCCGGCATCCGCATGACCCGCACATGCATCATCAATGAGTCTCCGCTCTGGGGCCGATGTCAAAGAACTTCCGAACTGCTTGCCATGGACGAGGGTGGACGGATCTTTGTGCTTCGGCTTCCTGTGGCTGCGGCTGTTGGGAATGTAGGCATTTAGGCACAAAAAAAACGGTATGCCTGGACGTCGGCGCATACCGTTTTGGGAACCGACGGAAGTCGGTTTCCCTTATCATCGGTGCTTCCCGGCCAAACTTGAGGGTTCAGTTCCGAGATTTCAAGGCTGAGGGGGCAGGCTCTCACGGTGCCGCTTTCAGGGTGTGCGCTCTCGGAGTGGGATGGTCGCTCTCAGGGTGTGCGCACTAAGGATCTGGAATCCGCTCGTCCTCTGCCCGTAGGCGCTCAAGCGCTTGCTCAAACAGCAATGCATGATAACCGGTTGAGTCGAGCAATGCCCGGTACAGCCGTTGCGAGTTACGAAGCGCCGGCTCGCCACCGGCGGCGCTTTCGGCGAAGATCTCCTCGGCCGCCTCGTGAATGAGAAATCCGATAATCTCGCGCCGTTCCGAGGCCGCGATTGCGCGGTCGGCGCGGTCTAAAGGGCTGAGGTCAAGTTCCGCTTCCGGATCGGTTTCGAAACGCGCGAGAACGTCGGCGGTCGCCTCCAATGCCTCGGTCAGCACGCCTTTCAGCCCCTCCAGCTCATCGATGAGCGCGGCCAGATCTTCCGCAAGGCGCCGGACGGCGTGGTCACCTCCGGCTGTGTCGTCCCGGTTCCGGGCATGAAGTCGATCGAGCCTGGAGTCGATTGAGGTACGCAGGGGAGGGCCGGTGGCTGCTTGGCCGGGGTCGATGGGCGGCATGCCGTTGATCGCCGCGCTGCGCGTGCTCAACGAGAAAAACCGCCGGCCGGTATCGGCGCTGTCTTCGATCTGCGCCTCGAACCACCAGCGATACAGGAGCATCCTGCGGTCGCTCAACAGCCGTTCGCCGTCCGCCGCTTCGGTGGTACGCGGCCCGCCGTCCCACAGATATTGCGCCGCGTACCGTTCCACCGGCATCAGGCGGTCGCAGAAGCCGTGTGCCAGCTCTTCAAAGTAGCTGCCCCGGCAGTGAGTGGCGTGTCCGGGGAACCCTAGGTCAAGACCGGCGGTGTAGACCGGATCACATCCGAGCGCCCGGGCGAAATCCCACGCGGAGGTGGCGACCGAACCTCCGGCACCGAGGGCTCCTCGCGGTTCCAAGGTGCGTTCCAGGTATTGACCGAGCGGAAACAACGAGCTGCAGAGATAGCGGGGATTCTCGGGCAGCATGCGGAACACGCGCGGATGGGTAGCTGACTCCGATATGAGCGCCGTGCCGGGTGATCGCAGCCGGTCGAGATGGCGTGTGTTCCAGTACTGCGGGTCTACCGTCACCAGGAAGTCGGGAATGATGCCCGCGCGAACCAACGGCACGATCGAGGTGTCCACCGCCACGATAATCGCTCGTTCGTGGAGCACCGGTAACCACGGCAGCAGCTCGTCGAGGGTTGGGCCCGCGGCGCAGACCACGGCGGGGACCCCCTTGAATTGATTGACCAGACGCGAGATACCCGGCGAGCCGGCGACCACCTCGATGTTCCGCACGAGGTTTCGTACCCACAGTCTCCCGAACCGCTTGAGTGTGTTACGATTGATCTCCTCGCGGCTGCTGTGCCGGGCGAGCGCCTCGTCGGCTTTGGCAAAGAACTCGCCGTCCGCCGCCACGGCGGCCTGCAGCCGTCGCACCGCCGGACGACGAGCGCGTAACGCGCTGAGTGTGGACGCGAACGCGGTAATGGCCTCCGGACCGCTGAGCAGCCTGAGTTGCCGCGAAGCAAGTAACGACTGCAGCTCGCGAGTCTCCAACGCTGCACGGAGAACTCCGAGATCCGGTTCAAGAACGACCAGGGGTGTTTCGGTGTGACGTGCGGCAATCTCCTCGATAAGGTAGCCGAGGCCGAATCCGTAACAGATGATGCAGTCGGCGCCTGCGAGCGAAGGATCGGCGGCTATGCGAGCAGCCTCGCGCTGCGGCGCGCGGGAGCTGTGCAGCCAGCGCCCGCAGTATCTGGCCGTAACCGCTCCGGCGGCTGTGCGGCGGAGCTCGATCGCGGGCTCTCCGCATTCGGCGGGCTCTCCGCACTCGGCAGGTTGCAGCCGGGAGGCTAACAAGGGATGCGCCGAGGCGAGTGCCGCCGTGTTGCGCTCGAAAACGGTCATTCAAGCTCCAACCGGAGGCGGATTCCCTCGCGCAGGGCGGTGCCCGGCGGCGGATCCTGACGGACCACCCAGCCGGTGCCTTCGAGCTCGATCTCGATCCGATCGTGGTCGAACAGCGGTAGCAGGCTGCGTTTCGGCAGTCCGGTCAGGTCGGGAATCTCGTTTTCGAATTCCGGGAGGCGAGGACGACTCACGGCTACCCGACCGGGATGGCGGCGCACGGTATCGCGATCGGTCTTGATCCCCAGATACGGAATGATGAACTCCGCCGCCTGTCTGACCGGGGGAACCGCAATGCGGCCGCCGAACACGGTTTCGCCCCGCGGCTCTTCGATGACGGTGTAGAGAATTATCTCAGGATCATGGGCCGGAAACATAGCCAGAGTGGAAGCGATGTACGCATCGTCTGAGTAAGCTCCGATTTGGGCGTCAAAGACTTCGGCGGTACCGGTCTTGGCCGCGATATCAATTCCGTCGATCTGTATTCGCCAGGCGGTGCCTCCGGGCTGTGTGGAGCTGTGCATGTAGGTGAGCATCTGCTGCGCTGTTTCCGGCGAGAGGACCTGGCGCTGGGGCGATCGCCGCGACTCGCGGATTACGGTGCCGTCCGGTTCCAGCACTTTGTGGACGATGCGGGGCTGAAGGACCACGCCATGGTTGGCGAACGCCGTTGCCGCGCGCAGGATCTGCATCGCGGTTACTCCAACCTCCTGGCCAATTGCGATCGTCTGTTTGGTGCGCCCGGACCACGCGCTCGGTTGGCGCAGCAGGCCCCGTTCTTCCCCGCTGAACTCAATGCCGGTCTTGTCCCCGAAACCGAACATCTGCAGCATATGGTAGAAGCTCTCGGCATCGACTGTTTCAGCGGCGTACGCTGCGCCGACGTTGCTGGAGTGCCGAATGATGCCCTCGGTATCGATTGTACCGTAATCGCCGATATCTCTAATTTCAAATGCCGCGCTCTCAGGCCGGTATCCGCCCGAGGTGTGGAAGCGGTCTTGCCCGCTGATCCCCCCAAGCTCCATGATTGCGGCGATCGAGAACACCTTGAAGACCGAACCCGGTTCATAAATGCGCGTGATCGCCGCGTTCTGGCGCTGAGCGGAGGTGTACTCGGTGAAGTTGTTCGGGTCGAAACTGGGGGCGCTGGAGTAGGCGAGCAGCTCACCGGTGCCGGCGTCCATCGCAAGCATCGTGACCGCGCGTGCGCGCTCGCGATCGAGAGTCTCCTGGACGATCTCATCGACCATGCTCTGAATGTTCAAGTCGAGGGTGAGGAACAGCTGATTGCCGTAGCGTGTTTCTCCCGGTCTGCCCTCCGCCGGCGCAGAGAGCACTTCGTTGTATGCGTACTCAATGCCGCTGAGACCGGTATTGTCCACCCCGACGTACCCGAGCGCCGCTGCCGCGGTGGGACCGCCGGGATAGCTGCGTCCGCTTTCCGCCCGCAGATGAATGCCGGGGATACGGCGCTCGGCACGAAGCTCCTCGATCTGCTCGCTCTGTGTCGGCGAAATACCACGCTCGAGCACAACGTACCCGGCCGATTCGCGTAGTAGCTCCGACAGGCGCTGTTCGTCGCTCTCGAGTATATCGGCGAGCAGCTGTGCCGTTCTCGAAGGGTCGCGGACATCGGGGGTCCATGCCGTGACGCTGTTGAGCTCGGTTTGAATCGCGAGAATCTTGCCGTTGCGGTCTAGAATCGGCCCTCGTTCAGTTGTCACCGCCCCCGACTGAGCAGCCGCTCGCCGCGCTCCGCCGCCTGTGAACACCATGATTTCCGCATAGCGCAGCGTGAGTGCTCCGGCCAACAGTGCCATACAGATGAACACCACGATGTAACGAATCTGTACAGCGCGCTCCATAAGCTCCTATGGTCCGAATGGACTGGTCAGGATCCGCCCGCGGATGCTCTCAACCGGTACGAGACCGTAGTGACGCGAATCACGCGACCGCTCCGCGTTCTCGCCCGCGGCGAACACCTTCCCATCCGGGATACGTTCATGGCGGCGCAGCTGGTTGTACGTGAAAGGCGACAGCTCGTATTCGGCTTCGCCGATGCGCAACGTGTTTCCCGAGAGGACGAAGCGCTCGCCCGGAGCGGCGACCAACCGCTTCACCACAATACTATCATCGTCAGGAGTGGTGTACACGATAATATCGCCGTTTCGCGGAGTTGCCCAGGTGGCGATGTAGCGGTCGAGCACCGGCAGCTGCAGACCGTACGCAGCCCGGTTCACGAGCATGGTTCGACCGTTGGGCAGTGTGGGCGCCATCGAAACGCCCTCGATCTGAACCGCCTGAACCGAAACCGCCATGAGAACTACCGCTATCAGAGTCGGTAGTGCGATGATGGTCAAGGTGTCCCGTGATTTCATGGTCGTTCCGGTGCGTAACTATAATACGCGCTTGCAAGAATGTCGATATGTAGAATACTATGCAATCGGTCATTGAACACCAAACGGTCGGCAAACGTGGGTCAGCCCGGAAGGTTGCCCGGCGGATCGTCGCCGTCACTGCGCACACAGGAGTAGAGCTACTGGGCATACGGCGGAATGCGGACCGCAATGCTGATCACGCGGGTCGGCCTACACGTTCAAGTCTCGCCTCGCAACGCGTTTCGTCGGCTTCGAAACGACCGAACGCGCCGCGTTCCGTGCACAGTGCAACAGCGGCCGCCGAGGGCTCCCGAATCAAGCAGGACGAACGCGCCGTACGACAACAGGCTGCGCGGCGTCGCATTGCTGCCGTGCAGGAAGCTGCGCGTAAGCAGCTCGCAGGCGCACTCCTTGGGCCGGCTCGCTCAGGGCTCCGGCGCCTGGCATCACGTCTCCCGGCTGTTCCGCGGCCGCGGCTCGGCGAGCTGCATCTTGCATTCGCGGTGGCGGTGGTGCTGGCTGTTCTGGCGCTGGGGCTGATCCTGCAGCCCGGGCTCCCGCTGTACGCGCTGATGCAGCAGTCCCCGCAGATCACGCTTCCGGACGGTGAGCAGACCGCGGAACCGCTGCGTATCCGCCTTGCCGCGCGCGACGCTGATTACAGCGCCCGTGAAGAGGCAACCGAGGTCGACATAAGCAGTTTCCTTGGGGTTCACACTACCGAATACGAGCTTGCCTCCGGTGACACGCTCTCGGCGATTGCCGCACGCAAGGGGCTGCGCCTCGATACACTGGTGAGTTTTAACCGGATTACCGACGCACGACGACTGCGTGCGGGGGACACCATCAAGGTGCCGAACCGTGACGGAGTCCTGCACACGGTGAGTCGCGGGGAGTCGCTTGAGAGGATCGCCCGCAGCCACGGCAGCTCAGTCAACGCGCTGCTGGACGCCAACGACCTCGAGTCTGCGCGGATCAGCTCGGGTGATTTGCTGTTCGTGCCGCAGGCCCGGATGGACTCCACCGAGCTGGCGATAGTGCTCGGGGACGCGTTCCGCTGGCCGGTGCGCGGACGTCTGAGCAGTGGGTTCGGTATGCGCCGTGACCCGTTCACCGGCACCCGTCGTTTTCACAACGGAATCGATATCGTCAATCGCCCCGGAACACCGGTGCGTGCCGCGATGTCGGGGCGCGTGGTGCACGTTGAAAATCAGCCCGGCAATTACGGGAAGTTCGTGATCATGCGTCACCCCCGGGGCTATCAGACCCTCTACGCGCACCTGGACCGCATTACGGTCTCATCCGGCCAGTATCTGTCGCAGGGGCAAC
>PUNW01000373.1 GCA_003552665.1 Spirochaetaceae bacterium
GTACAAGAGGTTGGACCGGAGCTGGGAGCTGCAATGGCAGATGAACCTCTAACTGAGCTAACGGTCTTACAGGCAGCTATTGCTCACGAGATGCTCGCCGTGGCCGAGGTCTTTCAGCCGGCGCTGGAAGACTACATCACAAACGCCGTCCACGGTTCATGGGATTATCTCACCGGCAGTACGGATGTAATCGACCTCGGTGAGGTGTCCTACTATGACACTATAGACCGTACGTTCTCTGAGCTTCGACAGCGGGTGCGTGAGGCGCGTGACGGTGGTGACGAAGCTTCTGAAGCCATATCGCTTCTTTCACAGATGCCTGAGGACGAGTTTGAACAAGTCATGGGAGCCGTTCGTCAAACATACGAACTGGCGTTCGTGGTCCTTGAACCTGTTGCCGGAAGCGCCACTCACGCGCAGATAATTGAACCTACCGCGGCCGATGAAGAGTTCAGGAGGGAGTTCCAGTCGGCGCGGTCGGCGACCGGTCTTGCAGTGCTGTTCTCTGCCGTTGTGGTATTGCTTTGCATTGGACTGCTGGCCCTACTAGGCCGAAGGGACGGGAAAAGCGTGCGCCTGATCGGGAAGACGTTCCTGTGGTACGCCGTTCCAACTGCAGTGCTGCTCGGTGCAGGTCGGCTGCTGTATTCGCGAGCATTTTTTGGTCTCGTGGAGCAAGCTGCAGCGGAACGAGGCGGTCTCGCCGGTGAGCAAACGGTGAACACCGCACAGGCCATATCGGATGCTTATGGCGATATCATCTTGCGATTCTTCGTCCCGCTTACGATATTTGTCGGTTTCTGTTTAGCCGCAGGGATCGCACTAATGGTTATCGGTCGTCGACGTTCGCACTAATGGGCTTGCAGGGGGAGCACAGGGGACTTTCAGTTTGCGGAAAAGAAAAAATCGGCCACAACTTCGTTTGAGCCGCACCCCACAAGGTTGCGGAGGTATCGTTCTTTTCATATCATTATCCACAGTTTCAGCATTGGAGGCGACGGTATGGGCTCGAAATCGGAGCGTACTCCCGATCTGGGAGGTGGCGAGCATAATGCGGCTGCCGAACTCCCGCTTCCAGCTCGCCGCGGCGTAGCCACGTTGGGAGCGGTGCTCGCAGTGGCGCTCGCCGGCGCGATCTGGAGTAGCGCGGGAGCCTTGCAGACACTGCTGTTCGCACTCGGCATTGCGCTTGGGGTAACGCTGTACCATTCGCGTTTCGGTTTCGCATCCGCCTTCCGTGTCCTTGTAGCGGTGGGTCAGGCACGAGCGTTACAGGCGCATCTCTTGATGTTTGCGATAGCGGTTCCGCTGTTTGCAGTGCTGCTTTCGACCGGCACAGGGCTGTTCGGGGTCGAAACGGCCGGGCACGTTGCTCCGGTCGGCCTGGGCGTGCTTGTGGGTGCGTTCCTGTTCGGCATCGGTATGCAGCTCGGAGGATGCTGTGCCTCCGGCACGCTTTTCACCGCGGGTAGCGGTCAGCTCATTGTGCTGATCACGTTGGCGGGCTTCATTGTCGGCTCGGTGTTCGGCGCGTACCACCTCGGTTTCTGGGCGGCAACCCCGGCCCTTGGTGCCGTGAGCCTTTCGGCGCTGTTCGGCTGGGGCGGCGGTGTCGCGATTACGATGGCGGTGCTCGGCCTGCTCGCACTCATCGCTCAGGCGATAGTTAGGCGTGCTCAGCCTCCAAGAGCCTCTGTGCCGGCTTGCGCTCCCGGAATCGCGCGGGTGGTACGCGGCGCGTGGCCGCTCTGGGCCGGGGCGATACTGCTGGCAGGGCTCAACGCCGCGGTGCTCGCGGTAAGCGGATCCCCGTGGGGAGTCAGCGGCGCATTCTCATTGTGGGGAGCCAAGGCTGTCGAGGCGGCCGGCCTTGCCGACCCGTCACAGTGGGCATTCTTCGACGGGAGATCACCACTTGCGACACCCCTGTTCAGCCACAACACCAGCGTCACGAATTTCGGGATTATTCTGGGGGCGCTCGTGGCCTCGGCGGTAGGCGGCGGATGGGCGCTCGAGCGAGGGATCCCTCTCAAAGCCGGCGTGGCCGCGCTCACCGGTGGTGTTTTGATGGGATACGGAGCCCATGTGGCCTACGGTTGCAACATCGGAGCATACTTCGGCGGGATCGCTTCGCTTAGTCTACATGGCTGGGCCTGGGGAGCGGCGGCCGTACTCGGCACCTGGGTCGGCATCAGGCTGCGACCGGCGTTCGGCCTTGGTATTCCGAGGTCAACCGACGAAACCTGCTAACGAACGCCGCACGCCTCCGGACCGGTGCGCGCTTCACAGCCAAGACTCTCGCACCCCACCGGCCTACCACGCAAGCCCGCCGGGTGTGTTATGCTGCGGCGCATGAGTACCGAACGACGTGAGGCAATCAAAGGTATCATCTTCGTAAATATCGCGACGTTGTCATGGGCGACTAATATTGCGCTGGGGCGCTACCTCCGCGACGATATCGGCCCGCTGACGCTTACCGCCGCGCGTTATCTCTTCGCCGCCGCCGCGTTCTACCTGCTGTTACGACGCGCACCGCAATCCGAACGCAGACCTGGCGCCGACCTACTGCCGCTGCTTGCGATGGCCGCTACCGGGATCGTACTGTTCGCGCCGTTGCTGTATCTCGGCTTACGGTACACAACCGCGGTGAACAGCACCATGATCAACGGCACCGGTCCTCTGCTTACCGCGGTGTTCGCGGCCTGGCTCATCAAGGAGCCGTACTCGCGCCGACAGCTCTTGGGGGCGCTCGCGGCCCTCGTCGGTGTAGTGATCCTGATCTCGGGAACCGCTCCGCACGGCCTGCAGCAGTTCCGGCCGAACCCCGGCGACCTGATCGTACTGACCGCCGCTGCGGTGTGGGGACTGTACTCGGTTTCGAGCAGGCGAGCTACACGCAATCGCACGCCGCTCTCGGCGACAGCGCTTTCGATCTACATGGGACTGCCGGTTCTCTTGATCGCGGCTTTGGTCGAACAGCACGCCGTACCGGTGGTACCCTCGCTTCGACTGCTCGTCATCGTGCCGTACCTCGGACTTGTGCCGGCTGCGGTCGGATTTTCGCTCTGGAACGGGGGCGTAAAGAAACTCGGCGCGGGCGGCGCGATGGTGTTCTACAACATGCTGCCGGTATACGGAACACTGCTCGGCACGATCTTTCTCGGCGAGACGGTCGGGCTGCCGCACCTCGCCGGCGGTGGGCTGATCATCGGCGGCGGCTTGCTCAGCGCGCTGCAGGCGTTTCGATCGAAC
>PUNW01000024.1 GCA_003552665.1 Spirochaetaceae bacterium
CACGGGTTTTCGAGCCCGCGGACCACCGCTTCGGCTTGATATCCGGTCTCGTCAAACTCCAGATCGTTCGCAACCGCGCTCGCACAAGCCACCACCAGCATCATCAGCGGAAGTAACGTGACCTTGGCCGGATGCGCCCAACGCCATCTTTGCATCGTGATTCCTCCTTAAAATATTGACCTGAATTGTACTATTAAGGCTACTAGCGCGTACCGAGCCCGGTCAAACCGTTCGTCTCGAGGACCGAATGATTGGTATATTGATAGTAAAGGCGGTCGCGATGCCAAGACTCGAAACGCTGGCTGAGTTCTACGAGCTCATTACCGCAACAGTGCCGCTGCGCCGATCTATTGTAAAACATGTGCTCGCAGCCGGCAGTTGCAAGCCGGGCGATGACCAACGCTTACACCCTTGCCGCGAGGGCTTGCGAGAAACGCTCGAGACGCTCCGCACTCACCAACGAGACGACGGAATGTGTGCGCTGTTAACCAAGCCGGGGGGAAGGCGCACGGCAATCGCTGTGGATTACGAGATCGCCGAGCTGGAAAAGGACCTGATCTTTCTCGAGGAGGGCGAGCCGGCGCTGAGGGAGAGCCTGTGCGATCACGCTCCCGGGCTGACTGCGGAGATAGCTGCCGTCCACGACCTGTTGGCGCCCGCTGCCGGCGCGGTTTTCATCACCGACCGTGACGGTACCGTCAACAACTATTGCGGTCGCTATCGCTCATCGGTGCAGTCCGCCTACAACGCGGTGCAACTCACGCGCTTCGCAGACGCTCGTACCCGGCGCGCGTTGATTCTGACCTCGGCTCCGCTTGCCGACCATGGGCTGCTCTCCCTCAGCGTGCAGCCCCCGGATCGCTTCGTGCTCGCCGGGTCAAAAGGTCGCGAGCTGCACGATACCACCGGCGAGCGGTATCAAACGCCGATCGAGCCTGCCAAACAGGACAAACTCAATGCGCTCAACCGCGCGCTGCTAGACCTCCTTGAGTTACACGAACACGAAGAGTTCGCGCTGATCGGATCGGGCATACAACGCAAGGTCGGTCAAACCACCGTAGCGCGGCAGGATATCTACGGCAGTATCGAGGCCGATCGCTCGTTGCAGTTCCTGGAGACCGTGCGGGAACTCGTGACAGGGCTCGACCCTGAGGGCGAGGTGTTTCGAATTGAAGATACCGGATACGATATCGAGATTCTGCTTACCCGCGACGAAGGTGATCGCGATTTCAATAAGGGCGACGGAATCAGCTATGTCGACCGCACGGTCGGGCTCGGCCTTACCAGTTCGGTCATTGTTTGCGGAGACACCGCATCGGACCTGCCGATGGTGACAGCCGCAGCTTCAACGGCCGAAGACCTCCGCGTGGTCTTCGTAACCGAGGACGACCAACTCAAGCGCGAGGTTGAGCGACAGGCGCCGCAAGCGCTCCGTGTCACTCGGCCTGACGCGCTGGTGCTCGGTCTCGGTGCGTTGGGATGGAGCGAGTCCTATGAGAGTATGGAAAGGCGCCATCTTTGAACTGCATGCTGTGGTTACCGGAACCGAAGAGCTACACTTCGAAGCCTGGAAACGTACGTTTGACAACGTGCTGACCGAGATCGACCACGGCGTCAGACGGGAATTCGATTACGAGCACGACTATCTGCCGCACGTTTACGGGCGCCCCCGTTACGGCGGGGTGGCGGAGTTTTTCCGGTCGCGCGATATCCATCTGACGCACGGTCATCCCAGCGACGCGCCGGGCAAACGCACCGTATGCGGTATCGCCAATCGAAAGAACGAGCTGTTTCGCGTCCTACTCGCCGAACGCGGAGTGCAGTTGGCGGAGAACGTGGTGGAGTTCATTACCGCGCTGCGCGCAC
The DNA here is from genome assembly GCA_003552665.1 of Spirochaetaceae bacterium. Taxonomy (GTDB): domain Bacteria; phylum Spirochaetota; class Spirochaetia; order DSM-27196; family SLAA01; genus B1Sed10-166. The sequence continues at coordinate 1,867 of PUNW01000024.1, forward strand.
ACGGCATCCGTACCGCGGTCGTCTCAGCAAGCCGCAACTGTCGCGATGTACTGGCTCAGGCTGATCTGCTGGAGATACTCGACAGCGTGATCGACGGGAACGATGTGCTGGAGCTTACCTTGCCGGTGGCGCCGCACCCGGAAGGTTTTATCCTCGCGGCAGACAATCTCGAGGTATTGCCGAGTGAATGCATGCTCGTGGAAGCGACGCCGACCGGAATATCGGCCGGCACGCGCGGAAACTTCGGCCTCGTGGTCGGCGTAACTTGGCGCGTCGACGCAGAGACGCTGCGTGAACACGGGGCCGACCTGCTGGTTTCAAGCCCCGGCGATCTGTCGTACGAACGCGTGCAGCGGTGGTTCGAAACCGAGCGGCGCGAGGATAGCTGGCACATAACGTATCATCAGTTTCGGCCGGAACAGGAGATGTTGCGAGAGTCACTCACCACGGTGGGCAACGGCTATATCGGATCGCGCGGAGCGTATTGCGGCGCCGGCATGTTCTCCGATATTCACTATCCCGGCACCTACATTGCCGGGTTGTGGAACACGCTCGGAACCGAGATGCACGGTCGAACCATCTACAACTCCGACTTCGTCAATATTCCGAACTGGCTGTTGATCGAACTCAAGATCGGCGAGAGCTCCTTCTGCCGTATCCTCGGGAGCTGCACGATCGAAGAGTATGAACATTCGCTCGATATGCGCAATGCCGTAATGCGGCGCAGAGTGCGGATTCGTGACCAACAGGGCCACCGTACCGAGATCGAGACGCAGCGGTTCGTCAGTATGGTTGAGCCGCACCTGGCAGGGATCGAGTATCGGCTGACACCCCTGAACTACAGCAAACCGGTGGTGCTGAAGTCCACCCTGGACGGCACGGTGATGAACTACGGGGTGCCCCGTTACCGCGGGCTGAACAAGCGTCATCTCGATGGCGTGCATACCGGCGAGCGTGAAGGCCGAATCGAGCTGCATACGCGCACCAATCAGTCCAAAGTGGATATCTACATGGACGCGCGGCACACGCTCACGCAGGACAACCAGCGCGTTGATCGCGAGATCGAGATCGAGCGCGGACGTGCCTACGTCACCGAGCTATCGCGCTTCAGCGTCGAACAGGGGCAGACCTATGCGCTTCGAAAGGTCGTCTCGATCTACAGCTCACGCGACCGCGACAGCGAGAACCCATCCGCCGATGCGCGCCGACTCGTTGACGACTACGGCCACGAACCCCAGCAGTTCATGCGTGCGCTCAGAGAGCACAGTGAACGTTGGCATCAACTGTGGAAAACCGCCGACATACAGATAGAACCGGACCGGTTCGCCCAGCGCGTAGTCCGGCTGCACACCTACCATCTGCTGGCTGCCG
>PUNW01000150.1 GCA_003552665.1 Spirochaetaceae bacterium
CGGTCGAGATCATTGGGCTCGGAGTCTGCGGCTCGGGAAGGCAGATTGCGGGGCTGCACGCGATGACCGACGGCGTGATCAACGAGATCATCGCGCACGCGGCGGCGGCCACGTATTTCGACTCCGGAGTCGATACCCTGTTCGAGATCGGCGGACAGGATGCCAAGTACACCTACATCACCAACGGCGTGCCGTCCGATTATGCGATGAACGAAGCCTGCTCCGCCGGTACCGGATCGTTCCTGGCGGAGTCAGCCGACGAGACGCTGGGTCTGTCGGTCGAGCAGATTGCGGAGGTTGCGCTGCAGGGCAATGCCCCGCTCAACTTCAACGACCAGTGCGCGGCGTTTATCGCCTCGGATATCAAGACCGCGATTCACGAAGGCGCCGAGCAGAAGGATGTGGTCGCCGGCCTGGTGTATTCCATCTGCATGAACTACATCAACCGCGTGAAAGGCAGCCGCCCGGTGGGCGAGAAGGTCTTCATGCAAGGCGGTGTGTGCTATAACCGCGCGGTGCCGCTTGCAATGGCGGCGTTGTCGGGCAAGCCGATAGTTGTGCCGCCGGAGCCCGGTTTGATGGGGGCGTACGGTGCGGCGCTCGAGATCAAAAAACGCATCGACCTGGGACTGTTGTCTGAACACGCGTTCGACCTCGATGTGCTCGCCGCGCGCGAGGCGGTGTATAAACGCAGCTTTGTCTGTAACGGCGGGCGCGAGGGCTGTGATCGCGGCTGTGAGATCTCGGTAATTGAGGTTGAAGGCAAAAACTATCCTTTCGGCGGTGCGTGCAACCGCTTCTACAACATCCGCAAGAGTATCACGTACGACGTCAAGAGCCTTGATCTGGTGGCCGCGCGCGAGCGGTTGATATTCGATGAGTACGCGCCTTCCGCGCCCGAGGAAGAGGGTGACGGTGACCGGCGCCCCACGGTGGGAATAAATCGGAGCTTCCTGGTCGAGACCTACTACCCGCTGTACGCTACCTTCTTTCACGAGCTCGGCTTCCGGCCGGTGATTGCGCAGAGCGCTCCCGAGGAAGGGGTGGAGCGTCGCAACGCACCGTTCTGTTACCCCGCTGAGCTCGCCCACGGCTTTTTCTATTCGCTGCTGAACACCGAGCCGCGGCTCGATTATCTGTTTCTTCCACTGATCCGGAGCATTCCGACGACCGACGGGCAGCCTGAGTCACAGGTCTGTCCGCTGGTTCAGGCCGAGCCGTATTATCTGACGACTACGTTTAGAGAGACCCTCTCGCGTCTCGAGCGCGCCGGTACTGCGGTGCTCACGCCGTTCATCAACATGACCTCCGGTCTGGAAGCCGCCTGCGAGCCCCTGGTAGAGACGGCGGTCCGAATGGGGGTCGCTGCTGCCGACGCCGAGGCGGCTTTTGCGACAGCGCTTGCCCGGCAGGAGGCCTGCTTCGAACGCATGCGCGAGCTGGGGCGTGCGGCGCTTGCAGAGTTGGAATCGAAGCCGGATGAGGTCGGGGTCGTGCTGTTCGGGCGTCCGTATAACGCCTTCTCGGAAATCGCCAATATGGGCATTCCGCACAAGCTCGCCTCTCGCGGTGTGCGGGTGATTCCGCTGGACTTTCTGCCGATCCAGCAGTTGGAGTCCAAGCGTCACATGTACTGGGGTATGGGCCAGCGGATTCTCCAGGGAGCACGGCTGGTGAAAGAAAACGACCAGCTGTTCGGTACCTACATCACCAATTTCTCATGCGGCCCTGACTCGTTCATAATCGGGTACTTCCGTGAGATTCTCGGGCGAAAGCCGTCTCTGACGCTGGAGCTCGACAGCCATACCGCGGATGCCGGGATCGAGACGCGCATAGAAGCGTTCCTCGATATCGTCTCCGAGTACAGGCAGTTGCTGATCGGCACCGAGAGGAGAAACACGCCGCAGCGTTTCACTCCGGCGCAAATGCGGAAGACAAATCGCACAGTCAACGTGATCACGTCTTCGGGCGAGGAGGTTAGGCTCGATGACCCGAGGGTGACGGTGGTGATACCCTCGATGGGACGGCTCACCACTGAGTTGCTGGGAGCCGTTCTGCGAGGCGCCGGATTCAACGTCGTAGTCCTGTCGCCGGCGGATGAGTCGATCCTAAAGGTCGGCCGGGCGCAGGCCTCGTGCAAAGAGTGCCTCCCGCTGATCATTACCACCGGCGGGCTCCTCGATTACGGTAATAACAAGAGGCGCGATGATGAGATCGTCGTGTATTTCATGGCGAGCGCTTCCGGCCCCTGCCGGTTCGGACAGTACGCGGTGTTCATGCAGGATGTGGTGCGGCGCCTGGAGATTCCGGACGTCGCGATCATGTGTTTGACCTCGGAGAACTCGTACTGGGATATCGAAGGCAGCTTCAGTTACCGCAAGGCCTGGACGGCGATCGTGATCTCCGACTTTCTGGAAGACGCGCGCTCGATGATCCTTGCCAACGCCGTCGATCTGGAACAAGGGCTGAGGGTGTTCGAGGACGAATGGCGCGCGATTCTCGAGGTGATGGAGCATGGCACGATGCGGCAGGTCCGCGAGCGGGTCGAGCAGAGCGCGGTAACGCTCGGGCGCATTCCGATGAAGCGCGCGCCGCGCGAGGTGCCGCTCGTGCTTCTGGCAGGTGAGATCTTCGTGCGCAGGGACGGGGTCTCGCGGCGCTATCTTACCGAGCGGCTGGCTGAGAAAGGCTTCGCGGTTCTCTGTGCGCCGATCTCGGAATGGGTGCATTACGTGGAGTACGACCTGAAGATCAATCCAGATACCGTCAGCCGAAGCCCGGTTGAGCGCTTCAAGTTTTACCTGCGCAACAAGATGCTTGAGAGCTACGAGCGGCGTTTCACCAACCTGCTCGGGCGCTCTGGTCTGGTGCAGACCAGGCTCTCGGACGTTGCCACGGTCGTCGAGAACGCGAGGCGTTATCTTAACCCCCAGTTCAGCAGCGAAGCTGTCCTCACCGTCGGCAGCGCCATCACCGAGATTGCCTCGAAGGTGGCGGGCGTGATCATCATCGGGCCGTTCGGCTGCATGCCGAACCGGGTTTCGGAGTCAATTCTGACAGAGGTCATGACGCCGGCGGACAAGCTCGGCGTCAGCGCGGCCGCTTCGGGAAACGGACGCAACGGTCACAAACAGCACAAACAGAGTGATGAGCTACAGAGTGTGCTTGACGGAATGGAGCACTTGCCGTTCCTCTCGATAGAGACCGACGGCTCGCCCTATCCGCAGTTGATCGA
>PUNW01000229.1 GCA_003552665.1 Spirochaetaceae bacterium
CTGCTCTGATCGCGGTGCCCGGCAAGCTTTTCAGAAACCCGATCTCAAAGCGATGCGGCTTGAGGGACAGCACATCTTCAACCGAGGCGGCAAGCTCCTCGGGGCCGTCATGCGGCAACCCGACGATCAGATCGAGATGAACCGCAACGGTGCCGAGGGCGATCACGCGCTCGACCATCGGGCGAGCTGATTGCCACGAACCGCCGCGCCTGATGTCGCGCAGCGTGCGCGCATGCACCGACTGCACCCCAATCTCAAACTGGAAGCGCTCCGCCGGCGCTCCGGCGAGCACCTCGAGATCTGCGCTGCTTAGGAATGCCGGATGCACCTCAAAGTGGAATCGTGCCCCGGTTTCGGCCTCAGCCAGATAACGCCAGATTCCGCGCGCGCGTTCAGGGTCGGCGTTGAAGGTGCGGTCGACGAACTTCACAATCGGCGGTGCGGCCAGATGCCGCTCCATCGCGATGATTCGGTCGAGCTCGTGCAGTGTCACATCAAGCGGGCGGAACTCCGGCTGTTGATCGGCGCGCCCCGAAACGCAGTAAGCACAGGCGCACGGACAGCCGCGGCTTGACTCATAATAGATGTAGCGGTAATCGAGCGCTCGGAAATCCTCCGGCAGATAGGGGAAGGGAATCTCGGCAAAAGGCGGATTCGGGATGCGGAGCACCCGCTCCCCTCCTGTCACAAAGCCCTGCCGCGCGAGCCGTCGCACCGCGGCCTCCCCGCCCCCGCAGATGATGCAATCGATCTCCGGATGCTTACGCAGCCATTCCTCGGCGCTGTAAGACACCTCGGGCCCGCCGAGGATGAGAGTTGCCTTCGGCAACAGGCTGCGCAGGTCCGGGATTAGGGCCGCCACAAGCGTAGCGTTCCAGACGTACACCGACAGCAGCACCGCCTGTGGCTCGTCGATTGCAATACTCTCGAGGATGTCCTGCCTGCGATCGGAAATCGTGAGCTCGACGATCCGCGCCCGATGCCCCTCGGCCCGAATCTCGTTACGCAGATAGCGCAATGCCGGATTAGTGTGCGAGTAGCGGCCGTTGATACCGACGAGCAGCACATCCATCTCGTCATCTTACCCCATCGCGTGATAGAGTTGAAGGAGAGGTCAAAAACGCCGGTATGAAACACGGTCCGACGATCGCACTGATTGTTTCATTCAGCGTTGCTTTGAGCTTTGCGTTGATGCCTTCAGACGGCGAGGCTCGGGAGCTCCGGCGAGCCGTGCGGGAGCAACGGCGCAATCCCATAATCGTAGCGCAGATGTGGGATGAAGCGATACAGGCAACGCCGTGGACCGAGCACATCCGGATGCGTCGCGAGTTCCTCGATGAGGAGCTCCAAGTCCGCAGAATGCTCCCCACCCCGTATCTTCGAGAGCTGTACGACACAGTTTGGGACGCAGGCGAGCAGTTCTACCGAACGCTCGACAGCGCCTATACCGAGGCGTCCGAAACGGAGGATGCAGACTAGCGGCTCACGCTACTGCTGTGAAACAAGCACGCACGATTCGCCCCGCGGTACGCCCGCCGCGAAGCGCTGCCTCTCAGAGTCGTGCCGTATCTGCATGCCACCGACAGTCCTTATACCGACCGCAGCGCGACCGCTTCAACTTCGACCCGTGCCTCTTTCGGCAGAGCCGCAACCTGCACACACGACCGCGCCGGATACGGCTGGGTGAAGAACTCCGCGAACGCCTCGTTGACCGCCGGGAAATCGGCCATATCTACCAGAAAGCAGGTGATCTTCACCACTTCGCTCGGCGTGGATTGCCCGGCGCGGAGCACGGCGTCGAGGTTGCGGAGCACCTGTGCGATCTGCTCTTTGGTATCGCTCGAGACAAGCTCGCCGCTCTCGGGATCGAGCGGAATCTGACCGGCAGTGTAGAGCATCTCCCCCACCGCCACCGCTTGCGAGTAAGGGCCCACTGCGCTCGGCGCAGCCGTCGTTGAAATCTCTTCCCTGTTCGTTTTCATTGGCCCAGTGTAGTCGAATACCATCCGGCACGCAATCGCACGGCACGCACTCGTACAAGCGGCGCGCCTTGACCCGGTCGTGAGCATGCAGGTAGCATCAGGGATCAACCTGTTCGCCACAGCGAGGGACAAGGATACGAGATGAAACAAAACCTAACGCTCAGTTCCGATGCGCGTATCGGCATAATCAACCGTGGTGAGGCGGCGATGCGGTTCATCCGCGCGGTCCGCGAGTACAACTCCCTACATGAGACCAGCTTAACCACTTCGGCGTTCTACCTTGATGTCGAGGAAGAGGGGTTGTTCGTCAAGGAAGCCGACTACTCGCTGCGATTATCGACCTTGTCGGAGTTCGCGAACAGCACCGGCAGCCCATACCTCAACCGCCGGCTCATGGTGGAGGCGCTCAAGGCAGCCCAGTGCAATGCGGTCTGGGTCGGCTGGGGCTTTCTTTCCGAGGACGCCGAGTTCATCGAGATGCTCGAACACGAAAACTTCGTGTTTCTCGGCCCGTCTTCGCGCGCAATGGCGCTGCTCGGCGATAAGATCGAGGCCAAGGATCTTGCCGAGAAAAGCGAGGTCCCGATCTTGCCGTGGAGCAAAGGCCCGGTGAGGAGCCTCGAGGAGGCACGGACCACCGCCGAGACGATCGGCTATCCCTGCATCATCAAGGCCGCCAACGCCGGCGGCGGACGGGGCATTCGGTTTGTGTTCACGCCGGAGGAGCTCGAGCGACAGTACAACTCGGCCCGCGACGAAACGGTACGCATTACCGGCGGTGATGTGGTCTTCATGGAACACCTCGTACAACGTGGGAGGCATCTCGAGGTGCAGTGTCTTGCCGATCGCCACGGCACGGTGAGCACCTTTGGGGTGCGCGACTGCTCGGCGCAGCGGCGCAATCAGAAGATCATCGAAGAGACTCCCCCACCCGAGTTCAGCGCCGAATATATCGCACGCATGGAGGCAGCGGCAGGACGGCTAATCCAGGCCGCCGAGTACGAGAGCGCCGGAACAGTTGAGTTTCTCTACGACCTGGACACTGAAGAGTTCTACTTCATGGAGGTCAACACGCGCCTACAGGTCGAGCATCCGATCACCGAACAGCTCTACGCCGTCGATCTTGTCAAAGGCCAGATCGACGTTGCGTTCGGGGAGAGCATCGAGGCACTCGGCAAAGCCAACCCGCGCGGGCACGTCATGGAGGTACGGCTCAA
>PUNW01000280.1 GCA_003552665.1 Spirochaetaceae bacterium
ACTGGAGTTACACGTTTGACGATCCGGGCACGTACACTGTCGAGGCAGATGTTTTCGATTCAGATGACGATTACAACGACGAAGCCGCTGAGTGGACGGTTACTGTCGAAGAAGAAGAGGAAACAGTTCCAGAGTCATGGCCTGACAATCCCGACGAAGAGGTGACGATCACAGAAGGAGAAAGCGTGGACTTCGTCGTTGGGGCAGAGCATGACGATGGTGATCTTCACGGTACTGAGTGGTACGTAGATAACTCACATGAGGAGAACACCTACGGACTGAGTGGATGGTCAGATACCGACGACTGGAGTCACACGTTTGAGGACCCCGGAACGTACACTGTTGAGGCTGATGTCTTCGATTCAGATGACGATTACAACCATGAGGCTACCGAGTGGACGGTCACCGTTGAAGAAGAGACCTCGGACGGGACGCCGACAATTTCTCGAAACGACCCTGTTACTGCGAGCGTTGTAGTTGATGAAGGAGACACGCAAGAGTTTGAGGTTGAGGTATCAGATCCTGATGCGGGTCTTGAGTCGCTTGAGTGGTACGTAAATGGAGAAAACGAACACACGGGAGATCTTGGAGATGACTCGTTGCAGACTGAGGACTGGTCTCAGACCTTTGACACACCTGACGAATACACGATAGAAGCAGTTGTCACAAATGACGAAGGAAGTACAGACTCAGTCTCATGGAACGTTTCAGCAACTGAGATTCAGCATGAAGAACCGATACTTGAGAGAATAGGATCAGATGATCAGGTCAGTACGGCTGAAGGTAGCACAGTAGATTTTACTGTCACAGCAGAGTCCGATGTGGAGCTCTCTGGTCTTGAGTGGCGTATCAACGGTGAAATTGAAGCTGAGCAAGGACTGGACGGGACCAGCGCTAGAGAATCGTGGTCTAACCAATTTGACGAGCCGGGAGAATATCAGGTTACAGCTGTCGTCTTTGACGAGGAGCAGCAACACAGTAATTCTGTTACTTGGCAAGTTAACGTGGAGCCTGCGGGGTTAACTGTAGAAGTGATTAACCGGGATGGCACCCCTATCTCTGATGCCGAAGTCACGCTTTATGGGATTGGAGAAGGAGTGACCGATGACAGTGGTGAGGTAGTATTTTATCAAAGCATTGATTCAGAAACGAGATTGGTCGTTGATGACGGGTCGGAGTTCAGTTCTGAGTTCCGGGACGTGAGCCCAGAAGAAGAACATATTGTCGTTGAGGTAACTCAAGGAGAGAGAATTTTTGTCACGATTATGGATGAATCTGGTGACCCTGTGTCAGATACTACGGTCTCGATTCAGGGCTCAGATATAAGTGGTGAAACAAACGAGATCGGCTCAGTCACGTTTAGTGAAGAGCTGCTCCCCAGACGGTACGATTTATCCATAGAGGGTTATGAATCAAGAACGATAGTCGTCGAACCGGGCGAAGAAGCCTATACGGTTGAAACTCAACAGTCTGAAGAAAATGGACTAATTGATCCCCGTACCTCTGCCTTCTCACGAGGCGTAGTGTGTGGTGACCCATGCTGGAACGCCGAATTATACAATCAAGAGTACAGCATGGAGTACTTCGCTGGATGGATCAGTGCCTCTGTTGCTACCCCCTTTGCTGATGCCCGCGATCTGGGTAGTTCCGTACGGCGAGGGGATGCAACCGATGCGTCGCTCGCTTTGGTTGGTGTCGGCTCAAGCGCCACACTCGGAGCCAGTGCTGTTCCGAAATCAGTATCGAAAGTTGGGAAATATCTACAAAGGTATCCTGGACAGGCTCCCCAAATGGGCAGGTTCCTTCTGGAATCCAGGGTAGTTCCTGATGAGGTGTTTTATAGAGCTATGCCAAATGGTGACTCTCTTCGAGCCGTTGAGGATGATGTCCTTGTTAGGCATCTGGATGAAGATGTGAATCCAGGAGCATTAGGTCGCTTGGCGGACGAGGGAGCTGATTTGGCTAATGCTCGCATCGGGAGTCAAGTAACAGAGGCAGACATCAATCGGATAGCTCAAGAGGGACGGGCATCAGAGGCGCAATTGATCGCAAGAGCAGAGGATGGGTCTGGAGTCCGATGGTTGGATGAAGGTGGAGAAACTAATGGCTGGGACCACATTAGTTCGCGCCACGTTACAGGAGAGGCTGCTGATTCTAGTACGGATCTCTTCCCCACAGGGCATCAGGGCACACCGCAAAGAATGGGGGAAGACGATGTTAAGGATCTGATCTATCAAGGTATGACGAGTCAAAGAGGTCAAGTTCAAACCGACGCGAACAGAATCGTGATGGAAGCCTCTGACCATCCTCAAATGACCGAGTATGGGATTAATAGGATGAGAGTGATAGTCTCACCTGAAGGAAGAGTTATCACTGCATACCCAACACAAGGGCCAGCTGTTACAACTCCTTGATGATTATGGAAATAAAAACAGAAGATACAAAGAAGTTAATTGATGAATTTCGAGACTCTGGATTCGACAGTACCGGGAAAATAAATGTAGTGGCTGGTGAACAATCACTTACCAACGGAAACAGATTGGAATTTGTTGCCCGATTTATATTGGGCTTGACAAACAGAGTTCCAAGAATAATACAGGAAAATTATATATCGATCGAGTTTCTTGAGCATCCCCCTGATAAACTCGTGATAGAGTGTGATGGAAAGAAGGCCAGAATAAACGTCCTCGACCACCAGACAGGCGAACCCATTAATAATTCTGTCCCTAAAAATGGGATACAAACTGAAAAGAGTGAGCTAATAATGGGAATTATGATCGCTGCATATAAAATCCATACTATTGACAGGATGACCGATTTATCAACGCATAAAAAAACACGTGATCAGTTCCGGGGTGCAATATCCTCAGCAGAACAGGCAATTGATAAAGCAGAATTCTGAATCTACAGGGTAGAATTCATACTAGCATTTGTATATAAAGATCTTCTATTGATTGATCTAATTCACCTGTTACCAACAGCTCAAATACAGCATTCTGATTTCGACCCAAGTACGCTCGAACCAAGGCTTCGTCGTCTGTCTCACTTTCGACAAATGTTGTTGGTATTTCATGCTCTCCATCCAAAGTCTGCTCTTGTTCTGTATCCCCAACAAATGCGTCAATTTGCTGCCGTTTTAGATTCTCAGCTGAAGATTGTGTTTCAGTTACATACACTGTCGAACTAACAAAAGCTGGC
>PUNW01000210.1 GCA_003552665.1 Spirochaetaceae bacterium
GTCACGCACGTAGCCGGCAAGGGGCGCTCCTTGTCTGAGGTGGAGGTGGAAGTCGTCGGGCACCGGCAACCTGAACACTATGTGGAAGAATACGGCGCAACGCCCACCCTTGTAAACCGTATTTAGTGGTACGAAGCTTGTTGCGCGGTTGGCTGAAACTCGTTGCGTGTCAACGATTAACCGCGTGCGGGCTTGCGTCCGGGGTGAAACCCACCGCTTCGGCAGGCCTAAACGCTTCCGACGCAATCAGTTGAGTCGCCGCGCCGCAACAAGCTTCGCACCACTCCCTATGGACAGCCAAGGGTTGCCGCGATATAGTTCTGGACGAAGTGGTTCTGACGCGAGGCGGCTCCTATGGACTCTACCGATCTTTTGCACCTGCCGCATTATCTCATCGGGTATTCGGCACTCGACAGGTACTTCGACCGCGTTCCCGGAATCAACCAGTACGCCGTCGTCGTGGGCGACCTCGTGACGCTGGCGAGAGCGAGCTCTCGTATATCCTACCCCGGGCTCGACAACTGGGACGCTGCTATTCACGGCGACGCGGGAACGCTGTATCTCCGCTGCGTAGAGTCCACTGAAGCAGTATCCGAGCACCCCCTGCCGGTCATGAACCTGCTATACAGCCCACATGAGCACAAGTTTCTCGACCGGTTCGGCGTGTATCGCAAGCTTCGGAGCACGGCTGTGGCGCCGGCGGATCTCACCGAGCTGAAGGATTGCGAGGTGCTTGATGCCGCCGTACTCGCGGCGCGGCACGGATATCACGTACCGAAGCCGCTTCGAAGCGCGCGAGACTGGAGGCTTCAGCCCGATCCCGAACGGTTGCGCATGCTTTGGATCGATGTGCTTACCGGCCCAACGCCCTGGCTCGGCCTGGAGGTGTTGATGGAGACCGGTTTCATCCAAGCATTCTGGCCCAAGCTCGCACAGATGAATACCACCGCACACGCCAAAGAGTTTCATCCCGAAGGCAACGTTTGGGAGCATTCACTGGAGACGCTGCGTTACCGCAAGACGTCTGACCCGCTGCTCTCAACTGCGCTGCTGCTGCACGACGCGGGCAAGCCGTTTGCTGAACGTACCCCGGAGCGCGCCTTCGACCGCCACGCCGAAATCGGCGCCGCGATCACCCGCGAGCATCTTAGCGCGCTCGAGTTTCCGCGAAGCTTCATCGATGATGCCGCCTTTCTGGTGAGGCATCACATGCTGCCGGGGCTGGTCGCCCGGCTCCCGGTGTACCGAACCCAACACGTGATGCGCTCAAACCTCTTCCCGCTGCTTCTGGAGCTGTACCGCTGTGATCTGTCATCCACCTACCGGGGGCCCGACGGCTACTATCGAGCCTGTCGAGCCTATCGCGCGTTCCTCAAGAATACCGATAACCCGTTTCGCACCTCCGAAGGCCGCAAGCTGGTTCAACTCTACGTGGAATAACGCAGCTCCAGCACCTCGGTCAACGCTTCCAGCGTGTTGTCAATCACGATTGCCTGCTTCGGTAACCCCAGCGCCTCAGCCAGGCGCTCCGGGATAAGTGGACGCTCGCCGGTTGCCGCTTCGGTGACCTCGAGGAACTTCGCCGGATGCGCGGTCGCGAGGGTGACCACCGGAGTGGTGGGTTCGGCCGCGCGCTCGATATAGCGCTCAGCTGCAACGATCCCCACAGCGGTGTGCGGGTCAACGAAGAGGCCGTACTCGCGGCGGACCCGGCCGATGGTTTCAAGAATCTCCTTGTCGTCGACCCGTTCGCCGCTGATCATCTTGCGCATTTCCAGACCGCTATCCTGGAAGATGAGCTGCAGCCGCTCGAAATTGCTCGGATCACCCACATCCATGGCGTTGGCATACGTCTGCAATGAGGCACGCGGGCGATACTGCCCGGTCTTCAGATATTCGGGAACCACATCATTGGCGTTAGTGGCCGCTATGAACTGTCTCACCGGCACCCCCCAGCGCCACGCCAGAACGCCGGCGGTGAGATTGCCGAAGTTTCCGCTCGGCACACAGAACACAAGCGGCTGCATGCCGAGCCAGATCGAGGCAGCGACGTAGTACAAAGCCTGAGGCAGCAGCCGGCCCAGGTTGATCGAGTTGGCGGAGGTAAGCCGATACCTGCTGTTCAGCCCCGGATCGCGGAAGGCTTCCTTGACCATCCGCTGGCAGTCGTCGAACGAGCCCTGAACCTCGAGCGCGACCACGTTATCGCCGAGAGTCGTGAGCTGCTTCTCCTGCAGCGGGCTCACTCGTCCCGAGGGATACAGAATTACGACCTCGATATTTCTGCGGCGAAAGAACGCCCGCGCCACAGCACTTCCCGTGTCTCCTGAGGTCGCGGTGAGTATGATCGCCCGTTGATTGCTTTCGAGTAACGAGGCCTCCATCGCATGCGCCAGGAACGATGCGCCGTAATCCTTGAACGCACATGAGGGCCCGTGGAACAACTCGAGGATGAGGTGTTGATCATGCAGCCTGCTCATCGACGGAGCAAACGGGAACGCTTCCCGCGTCAAGCGCGCGATGACGTCGGGGGGGAAATCGTCGCGCAGCAGCTCACCGAGCACGGCTTCGGCTATCGCCGTAAACGTGCTCGAGTTCGGCAGCGACGACAGCAATCTCCACAGATCCGGCTCGTGGGAAGGGTGAAAAAGCCCCCCGTCCGGCGCCAGGCCCTGGAACATCGCTGTGCGAAAATCGACCGCCGGAGCCTGCCGGCTGCGCGTACTGGTAAAAGTCACAATCCTTACCTCCCGGCGCCGATTGTAGCAGAAATCCCGCAGGACAGGTATTATTTAGGGTATGCCGTTACCGGGCCGAACCGTCTGTCTGGCGATTCTGCTTGCAGGGCTTGGAGCCTGCGCTGCGCCTGAGCCGTATCCTCAGCCGGAGGCGGACGAGCCGGTGGTGCTGAACGACCGGCCCGCGGAACACCCCGAGGACGGGGAGATGGGCCCGATTGTAGTCGACGAGCGCGATGAGATCGCGCCCGAGCAGGCGTTCCGAGCGGTTGACGAGGCCGTGGCTGCGCTTCCGGAGGATATCCAGCCGGTGCGCGCCGAGGGACAGCCGCTCGTGCGGGTCGCCGACCTTACCGGAGACGGTCAGCCGGAAGTGGTGGTGCTTGCGCTTGACGCTTCGGTCGAGCATCCGCACGAGTTCGAGGTACTCTCGAGCTACGGGCGGCTGGTTGACCCCGAAAGCAGTAAGATACCCTTCTTTCTGTACGTTTTTTCGCGCGGGCCGGATGACGAGTTCGAGGTTGCGCACGAGATCTACCTCGATGAACGGCGGGTGCTTGCCGGCTTCGAAGCCGTACGGATCTCACAGGACACCCTTCCGCTCGCGATCTCGATTCGGTTTCAAACGCCTAAAGGACTGCAGGATAACTGGATTGTGTTCAGTGGCGCTCCCGACCGGTATGGTCGCTTCACTATGCAGACCACAGGCGGGCAACGCTGGCAGCGCCGCGATCTTGACCGAGACGGGACGATCGACCTCGTCAGTTTCCAATCAGCCTACGCGGACGGTGTCGGTCGCGAAACGCTCATCAGCTGGTACCGCTGGGACGGCCGCCAGTATCGTCTCCATCGTACCCGGGACATCGTCAGAAACCTGAACCGGTTCCTATACGATGCGCGCGAGTATCTGGAAGCGGGCGATTACGAAGGATTCCTCGAGCATGCGCTTTCACCTGAGGAGTATCGTCGCGTCGAGGAGCTCGGTCTCACCCCTGAGTCGGTGCTTACCGAGATTTTCAGGCCGGTTTCGAGCGCCGAGGCCGAGGAGGGCACGCGGAACGCGCGCACTTCGGCGGCTGTGGAACCGGCTTACGATTTTCCCGAGGCTGAACAACTCGAACAGGTTGTGTTTCCGGTGATCACCACGACCCCGTTTCGCCTGGAGCCGCAGCTGACGCGCTTCACGCCGGTGGTGCGAGTCGAGTGGGACAACGGCGTCAGCCGGTTCTATCATACATCGATCAGAATGGCGTATAATCCGTTCGATCAACAGCAGTTCTTTTTCGAACGGCAACCTAACAGAGAGTGAGTAGAACCTATGCGCGAATACATCATTGAAGGCGGCGTGCCGGTCCGAGGCGAGGTGACAGCCGCCGGGAACAAGAACGCCGCTCTTCCATGCATCGCGGCGACCCTTCTGACGGCCGAACCGGTGGTACTGCGCAATATTCCGGAGATCGAGGACGTGCAGGTGATGTTTGAAGTCCTCCAGCACCTCGGGGTCAAGGTTGACCGTGGATCCTCGCCCGGGGAGTGGATCGTTGCAGCCGGATCGCTCAGCCGAAACGTCGTGCCGGCCGAGCAGGCCCGGCGTATCCGCGCGTCGATCTTGCTCGCCGGTCCGCTTCTGGCACGCACCGGGTCGGTGGAGCTCCCGCCGCCCGGCGGCGACGTGATCGGTCGACGTCGCCTCGATACGCACTTTCTGGCATTCGAAGCGCTCGGCGCTACAGTCGAGACTAACGACGTGTACCGAGTCAGCGCCGGCTCTCTGACCGGCACCGAGCTCTTCCTTGACGAAGCTTCGGTAACTGCTACTGAGAATGCCATCATGGCCGCGGTGCTTGCCGAGGGGTCAACGGTTATCGAGAATGCCGCCTCCGAACCCCATATTCAGGACCTGTGCCATATGCTCAACAGTATGGGTGCTCACATTACCGGGATCGGATCTAACATCCTGCGAATCACCGGTGTGCGCGAGCTCCACGGCGCTGAGTTCACGATTGGCTCCGACTTCATGGAGGTCGGCTCATTCATCGGCCTTGCCGCTGCAACCCGCGGCGAGCTCTTGATCCGCAAGGCCGCCCCGCAGCACCTCAAGATGACCCGGATCGTGTTCGCCCGCATTGGTATATCCTGGCAGGTAATGGGTGAGGATCTGCTGGTGCCGGCCGAGCAAAGCCTGCGCGTTCGCCCCGACCTCGGCGGGATGGTCCCGAAGATCGACGACGCGCCATGGCCGGGTTTCCCGCCCGACCTAACCAGCATCATGACCGTGGTAGCGACCCAGGTGGCAGGAACCATCCTGATCCACGAGAAGATGTTCGAGTCTCGCATGTTCTTTGTGGACAAGCTGATCGGGATGGGGGCACGCATCGTGCTCTGCGATCCGCATCGCGCGGTGGTGACCGGGCCGTGCCGCCTAACCGGCTCGGAGCTGGTCTCCCCGGACGTTCGCGCGGGCATGGCGATGGTGATAGCGGCACTATGTGCGCAGGGCACCAGTCACATCCACAACGTCTATCAGATCGAGCGCGGCTACGAGAAGCTGGTGCCGCGCCTTCAGGCCCTCGGCGCAAAGATCACTCGTAACGGCGCTGAGTGACCCACGCCCGCCGAAAGGCGGCACAACAAGCTTTGCACCAGTTTGCTATGGGTCCCGGGGGCCTTTGGAGGAGCTCCGGCCGCCGGAGCTCCGGTGCAGCTGGGCCCGGACCGTTTCGTAGGCCTGATTGATGCGCACCAGCGCCTCGTTACTCTGTCGTCGCTGGTGATCGCTGAGCGGCCCTGCGCTGTCGGGGTGAAACTGCTGCACCAGGGTGCGGTATACGGTCCGCAGCTCAACCAGATCCTCGTCACCGCGAATGCCAAGCACGGCGCAGGCATGAGGATCGAGTCCCTGCCGCTGCGGAGCGAGGCTGCTGATCCCGAGTGCCTCGCAGATTTCCAGGATCGCTTCGCGCCTGCGGTCGCCGACCGATCCGTTTCGAGCGTAACCGACGAGCATGAGGTATTCGAGAATCTCTTCCTCGCTTAAGCCGAGGCGCTCGAGACTCAGCGCCGATGCAACCGCTGATAGACTGACGCGCGACCCCACCGAGACGGCCTCGTCGAGCGCCTGCCGGATACGAACCGCCTCCGCCGCCTTCAACAGGTAGCGCTCGCGCAGAAATGCGGCGATTGCGCCGCTGTCGGCGTCGCTGACCAACCCATCCTGCACCGCAACACCAACGCCCAACCCGACAAGCCGGATCAGATCGTCCTCGCTTGGGGAAGTGCTTCGTTCCCAGAGCCGGCGCAGCGGCCCCCAGAGAGCTCTGCCTCCGCCACCGGGATCACCGTGCCCCGGATCATCACCCGTCCCGGAGAGCAGCTCGGTTACGCGGCGGCGGAACCGGACCTGATCCACCGCTCGATCGACCAACAAGCCCGAGAGAAATCCGAACGCAACACCGAACGGGCCGGCGAGAAGGCCGGCCACTGAACCTGCCACTCTGCCGGCAATCATGACTCAGACACCGAACTAAGCGCCACCCAGATCAAAACAGCGAATACAAGCACCGCTTGGATACCGGCAAAGGCAGCCAGGCCGGTGGACAATGAGAAGCGCAGTGCCAGAATCGCCGCAATCGTCTGCCAAACGTAACGATAGATCCCGTATGCGACGACTGCAGCGAGCGGCACGAGGACGATTCCGATTGCGGTCAGAATAGGCGGGATACGAAGATACCGTCCCCGTAGGCGGATCCCGATCCCGAACGCGGCGATCGAGAGAACGATGAAGCTGAACGGAATCAGCAGCCGCATCATCAGCTCGAAACGCAGCTCACCATGGTCGTACCCGAGCCTCACTTCGGAGCGAAGGAGTTGCAGCAACCCCGCCAACGAGCCGCTGCCAAGGTCGGCACGCAGGCGAGCAAACTCAACAAGCGTGTCGGTGTCGGGACCGAGCGGCAGCACCTGGGCGAACTCGCCGGGAAACTCCCCGGCCAGCAACTTAGGCTCAACCGCTCGCTCAGGGTCCTCGCGATCGAGTGCCCGCATGATGATGTAGTTTCCGCGCAGTTTCGCGTATTCGGCGGCGATGTGAAACGCAACGGTGGTTCCGGCACGATATCGCAGCACCTCGACGCCGGTCGCAAACACCCCACGGTCCGAAGGAATGAGGTTCTCGATATAGATCAGCTCATGCACCGCACCGTCGGCATCCGGCTCCCGCGTGATCTGATTTCGGAACACCATGTCGCGATATCCCGGGAAGGCCGCACTAGCCTCGAGCTCGTCGATAAACAACGCGCTCTCGCGCGCAAGCTCCTCCGCTTCACGTCGATACCGCTCGAGGTCACGGTCGGTTTCAAACTCCTCAATGAGGGCGTCGAATGCGTAATAGGCGTCGACGGCCCGCCCGGCGAGCAGATCCTCATAGGCCGCTCGCTTGCGACGAAACAACTCCCGCTCGCGCAACTCCTGTCGATCCCCGTCCATACGGCGGATGCGTTCCCAGGCCTGCGACGCCAGCCGTTCCGCCTGCGGGGTCGGCACCTGGCCGGACTCCAGCGCCAGCTGGGCGTAGAAGTGGGCGGTGAAAAAGTCCTCCTGCTCGTACGCGTCCTGGCTTCGTTCCAGCAGCTCCCGGCCGGTGAGGTCTCGCAGCTCGCTGCGCCGCATCGGTGGGGCTGCCGTCACCTCATCTGCGGCCGGCCGCGCCGCGGTGCGCGTCTGAGCATCAGCGAGCGCCTGTTCGACCTCCTCATCCCCGGGGTTGATCCGCAGGTAGCGGCGATAGGAGCTAACGGCGTCGCGGTAATCGCCGCGACTCTCGGCCGCCGTAGCGCGGTCGAGGAGAACTCGCGCGGTGGCGCTCTGACGCACTGCGGAGTCCGCGTTATCGTGCAGCAGCGGCAGGACCGCCGCCACCAACACTGCCAGGATCGCCGTCTGCACGACCACGACCGGCAGCACCGATCGAAAGACAGACAAAGAGGAGAACTCGCCTGCCTCTCGTGCCCGCCGCCCCGCAATAAGCGAGAAGAACAGTACCAAAGCCGCGATCTGCAGGGGTACCACGTTTTCAATCAGAGTCGCCGCGGCGGTGTTGAGAATCCAGTGCCACTGAAACGCGACCATCACCTCGCGCGCGGGAAAGACGAAGATCGCATAGATCACGAAAACGAGGTACCCGACGCTGTAGGCGATCAGAGTGGCGAGAATCACCCGGCGCGAAATGCGGTTAACCATACCCGAGCTCCTGCCGCCACGCACTGAGCGGCCGCTGTGGAAGCAGCACGAGCAGCTCCAGCAGCCCGTAGGCCGCCAAGACCGCAGGCCCGGCCAGATCGGCATACTGGTCCAGCTCGAAGACCGCGAGAACCTCTCCCAGATACGGTTGCTGGGACAGGGCATACAGTCCGAGCACAACCGCGAGCGCCCCAGCGACCAAAGCCACGTTCATAGGGGGCCAGCGCGTCATTCGCGCCAGGCTCACGCCGGCTACAATCGCAAACGCGAGCGCAGCTGCGTCGGCGACAAGCCATAGTCCGGAACGCCGGCTCAGCCCGAACGCGAGCTGTTCAAACCCCCGTATCGCGAGCGATAGGTACGCAGGCGGCTCGAAATGGCGCCGATAGTAGTTTTCGGCCTCCGCAGCGTCGAATCTGACTGCCGGCTCGTCCGCCCCTTCCGGGAGGTACACCACGCCGCGAGCGCGCTGTGCCTCGGCATGCACCCGAAAGCGCGGCGGCTCACCCGGCCGCACCACGACCACTCCACGCGCGCCGTCTTCCTCGGCAGCCGCCAGATAAAGCCAGGCCCGCGGGTACTCGAGGATCCGCTCCACCGGCGCTTCAACCGGAGCGGCCGCGCGCCGATGCTGCTCTCCAATCGGCCCGATCAGCCCCAGTTGAATCAGCATCCCCAGCCCCGCCAGCAGCGCCGCCACTACCGGCAACAACACCAGAAACGCGGGGAGGGCGGAACGTGATGAACGGATGATCGCAAAAACCTGCCGGTATGCTGCGAGCACCACCGCCGCAGCGCCGGCGACAGGGAGTACGCTCCGCAGCACGAACACGAGATCGACGGCCTCGGCAGTCGCAAAGGTGACACCGGCGGACAGGGCCAGCAAGACGCCCGCAAACAGCAGCACCGCCACGAGATAGCGCAACGGCACCATGAGCGTGTACTTCACGGGGTGAACTGTAGCACGGGCCTCAGCCTTGTTCAAGTTGAAACTCGCGTCGGCACTCCGAGCTGTCCGCAGGTTATCCACAGTTTGTCCACATGGCTGTTGCAGATCGTGAACGGCGCCCGCCCCTTCGCCGCCGAAATTCCCCACATAAACGTATGAAATTTGCAGCCCATGTTATAACTCTTTGTAGGAAATAACCTTATACGGCTGCCTGCGGGCCCAGCCGCCATGAACCGCTTACAACGGTCCCTGTCTACAAAGCAATACAGGAACGGGTGGTTTTCCAGCAGATTATCCACACCCTATTCACAGGCGATCAGCCGATAGCCGATGCCGCGAACCGACTGCAACTGGCTGACCACCGCTTCGCGACCGGACCTCCCGGCCAAGCGATTGAGCTTGCGGCGCAGATTGGACACATGCATGTCGATCGCGCGTGAGGCCGCCCGCTCCCGCTCGGAAAAGGCGTGATAGAGAGTCTCGCGGGCCACAGCCCAACCGCGGTTACGCAGGAGCGTCTGAAGAACTCGATACTCCGACCAGCTCAACAGCTCGCGCCTGTTCCCGCAACGGAGCGCGCAGCGTTCCAATGTTACCAAGGCCCCGTTCCACCGGAACGGTCGAAGCGGCAATGCACCGGCAAGACGGTGGAATAACTCGTCGAGTCCGAATCCATCCCGAAGATAATCGCTGCAGCCGGCAAGAAAGCACGAGCTCAACAGCTGCGCGGCGCCGAACGCGAGCACGGGGCGGTCCGCGTCCCGAAACTCGCTCGCGTGTGCCAGGAATAATTCCGCCGGACTAACGATCACGTCGCTGCGGCGTCGCGCCGCGTGCAGATCGGATGTCTCACTGCCGAAAAACTCGAAGCTCCAGTCGGGAGTAGATCGGAAATGCCGAACTATGCGCTCGCGAGCCACCGGATCCGCGCCGATAAACCCGATCACCGCCCTCGCGCCGGCGGTCTCGCGACTCGCTCCCTGCTGCTGAGCCGCGCTCAGCCCTCGTCATCCTGCATGCGCTTTTTTAGCTCTTCGAGCGTCGCCTCGACCTCATCGGGATCGGCCTGCGGCTGCTCGCCCGTCTGTCCTTCGCCTGCGCCGCCCTGTTCAGCGCCGCCCCCGGACTGATCGCCGCGTTCTCCCTGCCGGCCGTGATCGCCCTGCCGGTCCTCCGCTTGTCGGCGGTCACTTTTGCCGCTTTGCTGCTGCTGCTCTCCCCGGTCTTGAGCCTGACCTTGGGTGCCGCCGCTCTGATCCTCGATCGCCATGCGTTTACGCAGATCGTCGAGCATAGTATCGGTCGAGGCGCCCGAACCCTCGAGCTGCTTGAACTGCTCCTCGATGGACTCGTCTTTGTCCCAGCCGGAGATCTCCTCCATCGCGGCGTTCTCCGCCTCCAGGCGGTCCATGCGCTCGCTCATCTTCTCAAACGCTTCGAAAGCGGAGGTGTCGGACATGCCGCCGACCATCTCCTGGATGCGCTTCTGCGCTTCAGCCCGCTTGGAGCGCGCGACCAGCAGGTTCTTCTTGCGGTGTGCTTCCTCGATCTTCTGCTGCAGCCCGCGCAGCGAGCTCTTCAGTTTCTCGACGGATTCATGCTGCTGCTGCCACTGCTCTTCGTACTGCTCGGCGTACTTCTCCATCTCCTGCTTGCGTTCGAGCGCTTCCCGTGCCAGGTCTTCTTTCCCGGCTCGAAGCGCAACCATCGCCTTGCGCTCCCACTCTTCGGCCTGCGCCTTGGTGTCGTTGACCTGGCGTTCCAGCTTCTTCTCGTCGGCAATCGCCGAGGCGACGCTCTTCTTGGACTCGATCAGTTGCTGGTTCATATCCGAGATCAGCTGGTTGAGCATCTTCTCGGGATCTTCCGACTTGGTTATCAAGTCGTTGAGGTTGGATTTCAGCATGCGCTTGAATCGGTCAAAAATGCCCACAAGCAGCCTCCTTACCCGTTGCGGTAGGTCGCAAGCCGTGGATAGTGCTCGACAAGCGTAAGCCCGATCGCATCGATAACCGCCTGGAACTGCGCGAGATCAAGGCTAGCGACCTCAAGGGTTTCTATTAGCACGATATGGTCCTGCTCCAGTGCGTACGCCCCGTGCACCATTTCGAGATTGAAACGCAGCAGGGTCTCAAACAGCTCGTGCTGCCGCTCGTTCGGCAGCTCCATTACCTTGGTACGCACCGTCACCAGACTGTCTTCTACGAACACAATCAAACGACCGACCGTATTGTCTTCGTCGGTTATCACCCACAGGTGATCCTCAACCTGCTCGTATGTGAGCGACAGGTTGATCAGATAGCTTTCGATCTTCTCGGCAACCGTCATGTTCGGCCCCCCTCTCACTGAGTCGGCGGTACGAGTCCCGTCTGCCGGTACGCCGTATGCTCCGGGCCGGTTACCCGAGGAATACCTGCCCGCTCTTATCTATCGCAAGGATTGTTTTGCATTCCGAGCAACGGAACCGACCCGATTTGGTCGCTTTCAATTTTTTGGAACAAATGGGGCACTTAAATACCTTGGGAAAGACATCGGACTGCACCGCGGGCCCGCCGCTGTTGAAGAACTCGATTGCGTCGTCGATGTTGTCTTTGATGTTGAAAAACTGGGAAAACCCGAGCAGTTGGAAGACTTCATACACCTTAGGTTGAATCTCAAGCAACACCAGATCCCCGCCCCGGGGCTTGACTGACTTCAAAAATGCCGTGAACGACCCAATACCAGTACTCGAGACATAATTCAAGCCGGCGCAGTTGAAGATGAGCTTGGTGTAGCCGGACTCCACCGCCCGAGACACTCGCTTCTGGAAGAAATTTGAGTTGTAGGTATCAATATAGCCGGTCAAGTACAAGACGAGACAGCCCGGTGTGGAATCGATCTTCTGCAGTCGTATCTTGAGACTCTCGTCTTTTTCCTCGTCGAAGCCCGGGACAATATCGTTGTTGCTCATAGCTCCCCTTCTCTGCCCACTTGAACCTGTTTTTTAAATGTTAGCAAGACCGACTTCTATTGTATATTAGTGAGCGCTTGCGAGTTTGTCAAACACCCATGAACGCCTGTTGTAATCGCGGTAGTATTGGTCATAGTCCTTTATCGATCCGAATCAGCGCACCGTTGAGTGCTTTTGATCCCGGCCCCACCAACTGCATCACCACCGCAGCGACCTCCTCAACCGTTACCGGTTCGCCGTCGGGCATGCGGGCGGCTATGCGCTCGAGCTCAACCTCGCTGTAGTACTCGGTGGCGACGTATCCCGGACAAACCCCATTCACCGTAATTCCGAAGCGGTTCAGCTGCCGTGCCGCCGAACGTACGAGCGTCGCCACGCCCGTTTTCGCGGCCGCATACGCGGCAATGGTAGTATACGCCTCGATTCCATCGGTTCGGGGGCCACCGAACAACACGAATCGACCGAACCCCGCCGCCTGCATCGCCGGCGCACACACCGAAACGATTGCCCCCGGCAGCGCAAGGTTGAGCTCGCACAATCGCACCCAGTCGCGCACCGGGGTCTCAGCCAGTGGAGCCCGCAAATACGGCCCAAACGCAACCACAACGACGGCAAACGGCAAGCGGCGCTCGATTTCCCCGACGAGCTCTTCGGCTCGCTCGGCCTGGCACAGGAACCCTTCGGCCTGACCTCCGGCGCTGCGAATCTCGCCCAGCGTCCGCTCCAGCCGTTCCTCCGAGCTGCCACCGTGCACACACACCTCAGCGCCCGCCTCGGCAAGGCGCCTCGAGACCGCGCGTCCGATTCCTCCACTCCCTCCAACCACCAGCGCTTGCTTGCCGTGCAGCACGAGTTTCTGAGCCATACCGGTTACAGAATATATCACAGGTTAACCGAACCGACACAGCCGGGGCGCGGCACGCCGTCGGTCGGAGCACGTCTGCGCCCGCGCGGAGAGTGGCGGCGCGCGCAGGCGGGTCAGCGCTCAATGACGCGCCGATTCGCGGCTACACCCCGGCGGCCGGAGGTCTCGGTCATAGAAACTCGATATCGTCCGGACCGATGATGCGGCGCTCGCTCACCACCGCTGCACGCTCGATCACGTTGCGGAGCTCGCGTACGTTACCCGGCCAGCGATGCTCAGCGAGCTTTTTGAGGGCCGGGCCCGAGAGCTCTCGCGCACGGCCTTCGAAAGGGACACGGTCCATCAGGCGGACGAGAAACACCGCGGCCAGCAAAGGAATGTCTTCGGGGCGCTCGCGCAGCGGTGGAATCTCACAGTTGAGCACGCAGAGACGGAAATACAGATCCATTCGGAACCGGCCGGCGTCGAGCTCGCGCTTGAGGTCGCGGTTTGTGGCCGCGATCAGGCGTGTGTCGACGCGACGTTGGCGCGTGCTTCCCATGTGAACGACGGTCTGGTCTTCCAGCACGCGCAGGAGCTTCGCCTGCGCTCCACCGGGAAGCTCGCCGATCTCATCGAGAAACAAAGTCCCCCCATCGGCAGCCTCAAAGTAGCCCGGCCGCGTGAGGGCTCCGGTGAACGCCCCGCGATCCACGCCAAACATCTCGCTTTCGAACAGACCCTCCGGGATAGCTCCGCAGTTGACCGTGATGAAAGGCCCGCCGTTGCGTCGCGAATACCGGTGAATTGTGCGTGCGGCTACCTCCTTTCCGGTGCCGCTCTCACCCAGAAGAAGCACCGGCGAGTCCACGCGCGCGAGTTTCCGAAGCCGCGCTTGCAGTCCACGCATTGGGGTGCTTTCACCGATGAGCTGCGGAGTCTCATCCGGTGCCTCGGCTACCACCGAAACCAGATCAGGCGGCCGGTTCTGCGCCACCACCGCGAGCTTGGACTGGAGAACGCGGGCGCGGAGCGGTTTCATGAGATAATCGTCGGCTCCATGCTTGATTGCGGCGGTCACCACCTCAGGATCCGAAACCGAGCCCACGGCGATCACCCCCGGGTGGGACGGACCGTAGTGAATCGAAGCGAGCATCTCGATAGCGGTTCGATCGGCGCCGTCTCCGATGTCGAGAACCACCACATCCGGGTTATGCTCGTTGATTCGGCAGAATGCGTTCTGGTCGGCCGAGCAACACTCGAGCAGACAGGAGTCCTGCAATAAGACTTTAAGACTTTGACGATCTTTTTGATCGTCAGATATAAACAAGACTTTCATTGTTCATCACGACAAAATAGGAAACTCTTTTAATACGGTTTTTAGTGTTTTGACAAGCCCCTAAGCTCGCGAGCTGGAAAAAAAGCGCGTTTTGCTATAGAGTTAGCGCCGATGAGCCACCTGCTGCATTTTTTCCAGCGGGACTCCATCCTCAAGTTGTTCTTCCTGCA
>PUNW01000332.1 GCA_003552665.1 Spirochaetaceae bacterium
ACAGAAGCGCGTGCCCTGCGCCGTGACGCCCGGCCTGCTGAATCGCCTGCTTGACCTGCTGCTCGAACTCGAACCGGTTCACCAAACCGGTCAAAGCGTCATGGCGCGCCTGATAAGCCATTAGCCGGGCAACCTCCTGCCGTTCGGTATTGGCAAGCGCCCGCATAACCTGTTCGGCAAGCTCCCCAGCGAACCGCACTTCGTCCGGCCGCCATGTCCCCGGCCGGCGCCGATTGAGACACAACACACCGCGCATGGTTTCCCCGTGCCAGATCGCCGCATCGAGCACCGCGCCGACTGATTCCGGCACGCCCGCCCCGAACGGCAGCGTCCGGGTGCGCTCGTCGTGCCGCACATCACCTACCGCGATAATGCGCTCGCGCTCCAGAGCCCGGAAATATTGCGGAGACTCCCGCTCATTGATGCGAGCGCGCTCAATTGGACGGTCGGGGGCCTGGTCTTCATCGCTCACAAACGCCAGCTCAAACCCGTCACGGTCGCGAAGCCAGATACTGACCCGGTGCAGATCAAGCGCAGTTAAGGCCGCAGCCGCAATCGCTTCGAATGCATCTCCCTGCTTTCCCTCAAGAATCGCAGTCTGGCGGGCGAGTGCCGAGATCGCCTCCTGCTGCCGCCGGCTGCGAGCGAGGTTCTCGGCGCTCTGTTGCTCGGCCTCCTTGCTCGCGGTTATGTCAACGATGAAACCTTCGATGATCTCCGGCTCCACCGCCTTCCCCTGTTCCCAAAGCCACATATAACTGCCGCTGTGATGTTTAAACCGGTACGAGACGTGAAACGGCGCTCCATTGGCGACCGCGTTGCCGACCACCTCAGCGACTTTGGGGCGGTCTTCGGGATGAATCAGAGCGCCGAAATAATACCTGCGGTTTTCGATGAGCTCCTCCGGCTCATAGCCGATGATTCGTCCTGTCTGCCGGTTGAGGTACTGCATCGTCCAATCGAGATCCGCTCGGCAGCGATAGACGATGCACGGAAGCTCGTCAAGCAGCGCGGTGAGCGAGCGCGGGCCGGCCTCCGGGCCGGACGCTGCACGGTCCGGTGCGGCAACGGGAGCACCGTCCGAAGACCGGTCGAGCTGCCCGCTTTCAAGCTGCCGCAGCATCTCGGCCAACATCGCCGCCGCCCGGCGAAGGGCTACGCCGGGCGCGGTCTCCTCGCCTTCGCTCCGCAGCGTTTCCGCCACGTCGCCGAGCAAAGCGGACGGACGATCGTGCGCGCTTAGCGCATAGAGAGCCTGTATGAGAAGATCGGCACTGGGTTCCACGGGCTTACCATAAACCAGATTATCTATACCTGCCAGTGGTGATCATTGCTTGTGACACCAATTGACACCGGCCATCTCAGAGGTTGATGGCGTAGACGTTCACGATCACGTTGGAACGTTTCGCCCAACGAATCAGGTTGGTTGCTAGGTCAAGGAGCGCGTGCATTTCGCAGATATCCTGCTCGGTGTAGTGGTCTACCGAACGGTCAACGTAGGTTGATTCAAGCACATATCGCAACTCGAGCGCTTCTGCCAGCGTCATCTCGGTGGGAATATGATCACCGGCTTTCAACCTTGATTCAATGATGTGGTCCCTGATCACCTTTTGAACAACCGCTGAGAGACGCTCCCGTCTGAGACGTGGAAAGCTCATCGTAGTCCCGCCCTGAGTACGGTGTTCGCATGTGCGCCGTCGTAGAACCGCTCCGGGCAGTACACGGCGCGTATCTGCAGCGGTCCCACGGCGGGATTCCAGCTAAATACCACAACATCACAGGGCTCACCGGTGGCAAACTCAACCCCTGAGGGTTTGGTGCGAAGGCCCAGAAACCGTTCCGGTGATTCCGTTGCGAGGCGGACGGCCTCACTCAACGACCAGCCGGTAGCGCGGGCGAACAGCGGGATCGAATGGTTGAGAAGGTGGCCTGCACCGGCAAGATACGGTGTCCCGGCCAGGCTGATACGCCCGTCGGCGTGCAGCTCCACCGCTGTGCGCCCCCACTGGTGCCGTCCGGGCGGCAGGCCGCCCGCCGGTGAGAGGTCGCTGATCAGCAGCAAGCGGTCGGCACCTTTGGTACGCGCAATAGCGCGCAGCACCGCATCCGGGAGGTGAAAGCCGTCTGCGATCACGCTTGCCCACAGGCGGTCTTCGCCCAGCTGATGCCAGATTCAGTTGTCGAGGCGCGGCAGCTGTGCGTGACTACCGTTACCGAGATGGGTCACCAGACTTGCTCCGGCATCGACGGCGGCGGTTATCACGGCCGCGGTACCGGCATGGTGTCCGAGGGCGACACGCACCCCGTTTGCGGACAGAAACGCGATCGCCTCATCGACTCCCGGCAGCTCGGGAGCAAGCGTAACCAGCGCCAGCAGGCCGTTGGAGGCCTCCAACCACCGTTCGAGCGCAGGGATCGAAGGCTCGCGTACGTAGGTGCGATCGTGCGCGCCCCGTGGCCCATCTTCAGGCGAAATGTAGGGTCCTTCAACGTGTATGCCCGGGATGCGGTATTCGAGGGTTCGATCTGCCCCAACCGCTTCGGCGATGACCGCCAGGTTGCGTTCGATACGCTCCTGCGGGCCGGTTATGATCGTCGGAAAATGCCGGGTGGTGCCGTAAGGGGCGAGCGCATCAACCACCGCGCGCACATCCGAAGCACTCAACTCCTGGCCGCTGTAGTCGATACCCTGAAACCCGTTGACCTGCATATCGAAGAAGCCGGAGGAGACGAACTGCCTGGCCCCCGCCTCGTCGGCGGGATCAACGGCCTTGACCCTCCCTTTCTCGATCGTGACTCGTGCCGCCTTTCTCCGATGCACAAGCGTCCCGTTAACGGTCATGTGTTACCCTGCAGGTGCTATTAGCTGTATTGTTGTAGCTTGTCTGACAACGAATAGAACGCTACCCGCGCTTCGCGTCACTGTCAAGCATGTTCCGCGCCGCATCCTCCAACGCATCGATATCAACATCGTGTTGCCTGCACCCTGATTGACGTCCGCACAGTGAGGCTCTACGATAGCACTGTCGGCCGTAACCTGGGCTTCCCTACTCTTGTACAGTATCGGGCATGCGCGGATATGGACCCGAGGTCTGCGTGTGAGGTTGCGTCGACAACTATCCAGGGTTTAGTGAGGCATGATCATGGATGAGCTACAACAACAGGTCTACAACGCGCTTGAGCCGGTCCGCGAAGTGTATAGCACGCTTCTGCAGAACGCCGTGTTGCGAACCCGCCTCGGTAAGGCCGGCCTCACCGACAGTGAATGGCGCGAGATCGAGAGCCTGGCGATCAAGGGGCCGGATCAGTCGGCGTACGAGCTAGATATCTACGCGCTCTACAGCGGGATACGCGCAATGCTCGCATTCGCACGAGCGTTGGCAACCAACGTCAAGCCGGCACTCAAGCAGGAGCTCTCACGAACGCGCTCCCAGGCCACCGACAGCAGCAGAATAGCGGTTGAGATGACAGCCGCCAACCTCGACAGCAACATCAATATCCTTGTCGATCGCCTCTCCGACCTCTACATCGCCGTAAGCCGCCTTGATGAGAACCGTCACGGGCCTGAGAAGGCATTGCGCGCGTCATTCCACGATCTCGCCGACTCGAGAACGTGGCAGATCGGAGCCGGGTCCTGAGGTGATACGTTATGGCTAAAACCACAACCACCGGACGCGCACGGCTTTACCCGTGGCGCGTTGACGGCAACTTCGAAAGCTCTGAGGTTGAACAGCAGGTCGCCTTGATGGGCGAGCTGATCGAGCGCGCGGCCGATCAGCTGCATGACCTTCCGCCGGACGCCTTACTGTTCCGGCCTGAGGGCGTGTGGTTCTCAATCGCCTGGCTCGCGCTCCACATGAGTAAGAACGAGCACGAGCAGATCCGTCATCTGCTTCCGGTAACCGATTGGCACACACTCGGTCAGGAGCCTCCCCAACTCGGGAAGGAGCTCGCCGAGCGACTGCAATGGGGCGGGCTCGAGTCGCCCCAGCCGCCTCCCGATTCACTTGTTGACCCAGCCACTCTGGCCGAAACCATGCGCTCGGTGTATCAAGAGTTCACCGTACCGGTTTGTCGCCGGGTCGCCGACCCCGACGCTCGCCTGGGCGAGTCCTGTCTCTTCGCAACCCCCCGAGACCTCATCGCCCACATGAACTGGCACTGGACCTACCACTCCGGCCAGATCGGCTTGCTGCGCCTCCAGTGGGGCGACGAGTACGTCTGGATCCTCGCAGAACGGACCTGAACCAAAGGTAGCCGCGCCGTTACAACTCAGCGCCGGTACGTTGATTAATCCCTTAAGTTGCAGTACTAGTACTGCCCATGAAGGCTAAGCATTGGAACGGCGGGCGGTACGGCAGGCTGCACGGCTGCGGGGCGGCAACACCGGCGAAAGCGGCGCCACAGAAAAGGAGAGCTACGCATGAGCGAATACAACGGAGTCATGATGCAGTATTTCCACTGGTATACCGAACCGGATGGAACCTTGTGGCAGCAGCTTGCCGAGAACGCCTCCGAGCTCGCCAAGGCCGGGGTCACCGGAGTGTGGCTTCCGCCCGCGTACAAGGGAACCGCCGGAGGCTATGACGTAGGCTACGGCGTCTACGATCTGTTCGATCTCGGTGAGTTTGATCAGAAGGGATCGGTACGCACAAAGTACGGTACGCGCGAAGAGTATCTGGAAGCCATCCGGCGCGCGCAGGAAGCCGGCATTCAGGTGTACGCCGACATCGTGTTCAACCACAAGCTCGGCGCCGACGGCGAAGAAGAGCTCAACGCCACCCCGTACGATCCCGAGAACCGCACCGAACCGATCGGCGAGCTGCAGACCATCAAGGCCTGGACGCATTTCGCCTTTCCCGGCCGCGCCGGCAAGTACTCGGAGCTCGAGTGGCACTGGTGGCACTTCAACGCCGCCGACCACAATGCGTTCAGCGAAGAAGTGAGCGCAGTCTACCTCTTTGAAGGGAAGGCGTTCGACCAAGACGTCGACCTCGAGAAGGGCAACTACGACTATCTGATGGGCTGCAATCTGGACATCAACAATCCCGACGTTCAGAAAGAGCTGTTTTACTGGGGAGAGTGGCTGCTTGATACCACCGGCGTCGACGGCTTCCGGTTCGACGCGGTCAAGCACGTCAAGTCGGGCTTCTTCCTCGACTGGCTGCATCACCTGCGCAGCCATGCCGGCAGAGAGCTGTTCGCAGTCGGCGAGTACTGGTCGGGCGACAGCGCGGCGCTCGAGCAGTTCATCGAGCGAACCGAAGGCAACCTTATGCTGTTCGACGTCGCCCTCCATTACCGGTTTGCGGCCGCCGGCAGAGAAGGCGACGCCTACGACCTCAGCACAATCTTCGACGGCACGCTCGTGCAGACACACCCCACCCTGGCAGTGACACTGGTGAGCAATCACGACTCGCAGCCGCTGCAGGCGCTCGAGTCGGTGGTGGAAGCGTGGTTCAAGCCGCTTGCCTACGCCTTGATTCTGCTGAGACGCGACGGCTACCCATGCGTCTTTGCAGCCGACTACTACGGCGCGCACTACAAAGACCATGGCAATGACGGTGAGGAATACGAGATCTGGATGGAAAGCCACCGCTGGCTGATCGACAAGTTCCTGCATGCCCGCAGGCAGCACGCTTACGGCGAGCAGCACGACTACTTCGACCACCCCAACTGCGTTGGGTGGACGCGCCGAGGCGACGCCGAGCATCCCGGTGGTATGGCGGTGGTGCTCAGTAACGGCGAAGCCGGTGCCAAGCATATGGAGACCGGTGCGCCGGAGACCACTTACCTGGACCTCACCGAGCACATCGCCGAGCCGGTAGTGACGGACAGCGCCGGGCGCGCCGAGTTTCGCTGCAACGCAGGTTCGGTCTCAGTCTGGGTACCGAAAGCGCACTAGGCTGCCCGCCGCTATTCTGCGGCGTGGTTGTCACCTGTTCCGGGCGGTGGTTCTCAGCCGTCCCCCGGCTCGGCGCCCGCCGACGCCGCAACAGCTCCCTGGGCCGCCTGTGTACTCGTAAGCCGCGGATACAGGAACTTCCTGCCCAGGTTCAAAATGATGATCCACATCGGGATGCCGATCACCGGACCGGCGACCGTAGCCATTGCGGTCAGCGAGCCTGCACCGAACAGTGCGGCGCCAAGCGCCATCGCCACTTCCAGGTTGCGGCCGGAGAAACTAAACGCAATCGCAATCGAGTCTCCGTAGTCGTTCTTCATCACCCTGTGACTCAGGTACAGGCCGACAAACCAGTTCAAGGGAAAGAAGATCGCCATCGGAATAGCCACAAGCAGCAGCAGATAAGGTGTCTCGACGACGTGCCGGCCGCCGATCGAGAACATCGTTGTGACGGTTATGAGCACACCAACCGGCGCGATATGACCCGCCTTGGGAACGTACTGTGTCTCGAACCACTCGCGGCCTTTTTTGCCCTCAAAGTAACTGCGCGTAATCACGGCAAGCGCAAACGGCAGCGCGAGGTACACAATCACCTCTTGCGCAATCGGGCCGAATGCAAGCGCACCGCCGGAAGCCAGGGCAAGCTCCAGACCGTAGATATTCGCCAGCAGCGGCAGGTAGACAGGAAACGCAACCAGCTGCACAAGCGAGTTCACACCGGCAAGCGTTACCGCCAGCGCCAGATTAGCGCTCGAGAGGTAGGTCCAGACAAGCACAAGCGCGATGCAGGGCGCAATCGAAAGGATAATAACGCCCATAAGCAACTCCGGATGATCGCTGAGCACCAGCCAACCGAGCGCGGAGAGGATCGCCGGCGATACGATGAAGTTCATCACGGTGACCGCTCCCACTTTCTTCCAGTCGCGGAACGCCGAGGCCAGCTCGTCGAGGCGCACGTTGAGCATGGTCGGATAGATCATCAGAAACAGACAGACCGGAAGAATAGCCGGGAGGGTCTGCGCAAACGCGGGGAAGTACGTCCCGATCAGCAAGCCCAGCCCCATGAAGGGGAATATGATTATCGCGAGATACTTCTCCAACGGGGGTACGTGTAGTTCTCGTTCCATGGTTTAGATTCACTCCTTTTCGTCTCCGCGCTCGCCGTCACTCGCTTGGCCGTTGTCCCCTTCGCGCTGGCAGGCGGCGTATGCTTACATGCGCTATTACGCATCCAATGTATGCGGTATGGTGCATGTTGTCAAGGGTTCTTTGCGATCGGTGTGGGAGAAAGGGGTAGCTTGCGCTGTCACCCGGGAAGCTCGGTTCGCATTCGGAAGCCCACGGGGTATTAGGCGTATCAGAATTGGTATGACTTGCCCGGTCTCGGAGTCTCGCGCGCCAGGTGCTGCTCAGGGGGCGCAACTCACGCGCACAAGGAAGCGCCTCCGACCGACGGCCGGAGACGCACAACGGATAACCCCTTGCGGTGGGAGTTTCATCGATCGCGCGATCGGAAACGCAGAAGCACGGCAATACGGCAGCGCAGCAGCAAAACTGCTTGCGTCAGACCTATATCTCACTCCATGTCGATACTCACAAACTCGTCCTCAACAGTGGTAATCTCGCCGGCCTCGACCGCGACGTCTTCTATCCCGGCCAAGTCAACAAGACTGCCGTCATCGTCGTAGCACGCTAACACCAGGTGATAATCCCCCTCTGCGAGAAAGCCCAGGTAGTATGCCCCTTCGTCATCCACGCGAGCGCTCGTCACTGCGTTTGCAAACGCGCCATCACTATCGCCGTTATCGTCCGGAAGCTCGCTCTCAATCTCGAACTCGCCCTGCTCATAAGCGTAGACAAGCGCATTCTCATGGGGAAATCCGTTGTTCTCGCTGCTGCTCACCGTTCCAGTGATTGCTCCGGCCTGATTCTCGACTACCAAGCGGATGACCGGCCGCAGGAGGTACCTACCGCTGTCACCCGCCTTTACGACCGCTCGCCGTGCATCGAAATCGGCGGTGACCTCGACAGTGCCGTTTGCCGGAACCTCAAAGGTTCCCTGGGCTTTGTAACCGGTCTGCAGGCCGCTGGGAACGAACAACGGGGACTTATCGTCGCTGTCTTCGAAGGTGAGATAACTGCCGGGGGTTTCACCGATACTCTCTGCGGTCTCGACATCAGCGTCATCTTCCGGCTCAATATCGAGCAGGAACCGAATCTGAGTGTACCGTCCGGCGGGGAGCGTGAGGTCGCCCAACAGGGCACGCTCGCCGTTTGTGAGCTCCAGCAGGTTGTAGGTTTGCGGCTCACCGAAGTCCGGCACCTGTTCCCATTGTCCGTTGCGATGATACTCAACTCCGCTCACCGTGATGTAGACTCCGTCGATCTGCTGTTCCAGTAGCGGTGCATCGGTCAAGTACAAGCGCAAGGTTCCCGAGTCCTCGAACGCGCCTCCGACACCCAATTCACAAGCGCCACCGAGCGCTATAGCTGCTACGGCGGCGACGCCGAGCCGCCATACTGTACGGCGGAGGGTTGCATTACTGCTTCGCTTCACACTACGCACCTTGTGTTACCTCCCAGCCCCGGTAACGTTCCTTTCTAACGTACCTAGGGGTGTTTTACAGGATATACGCCGCCGGCGGCGGGCCGGTTGCACGGAAGTATGAATTTTTCCGGTTTCCATTCAACCAAGCAGACAGCCGCGCTCGCTGTGCTATATTCTGCCTTCGTGAGCAACCGTGAGGACAATAAGGCAACCGATAACGGTCTCAATAGCAACGAAAGCAACGGCAGTAATGACGCGACGGATCTTGCGGCAATCCAGGCTGTGCTGCGGGGTAACCCGGAAGCCTTCGCCCGCCTTGTTGACCGTTACCAGGGTGTAGTTTTGCGCCTGGCGAAACGTTACCTCGGCGACGAGCAAGATGCGGCCGACGCTGCGCAGGAGATTTTTCTGAAAGCCTATCGGGCTCTTCCGTTGTTCAGCCTGGAGCGACGCTTTCTGCCGTGGCTGTATGGTATCGCCCTCAATCATCTGCGCAGCAGCTATCGCCGCATAAAGCCTCGGCGCGACCGCAAGGTATCTTTGACATACCCCGCGCCTGATTCGCGCAACGATCCGGCAAGCGAGGCTGTGGCCGCAACTGAACGCCGGCGAGTGCAGAACGCGATTCTACAACTGCCGGCGGCCATTAGGGAGGTGGTAGTGTTGTATTATTTGGAAGAATTGCCGGTTGCCGAGGTGGCCGAAGCACTCGGCATCAGTCGTGAGAACGTGAAAAGCCGGCTACACCGTGGGCGGAAGCTACTGCGGAGCAAATTGCTCGATTGACGGTGCAACCGGGCTGTGCCTAAAGTGGTATATGCAGGCAAGGGGGGAAGAGAGCGGTATGGACAATGAGCGCATCCGGAGAATCCTACGCCGGTGGCAAGATAGCGGCGAAGTATCCCGCGAGGATTACGACGCGCTCACTGCAGCTATCGATCGCGGAGAGGCCCCCGGGGAGCTCCCCGCGCTAGCACGGCTCCTCCGACGCGATCTAGAGCAAACCCAAGAGCCCCAAGCTGGCGACGGGGCCACCCTCCGTCCTTCGGCTTCTGAGTCGGATATCGCCGAGCCCGATACCGGCGCACAGGCGAGCTCGCTCGGTCAGCCTGATCCCGAGTTCACCGCGCTGGTTATGGAGCGTGTGCGGAGCACCGAACTCCCCCGGGGTAGTAGTGCGCGTTTCGGCCGATGGACACCTGCGCGAACGCTCAGCGGCCGTGCAATTGCGGCGGCGGCCGCGCTGATGATTGCCCTCGGCTCGGCGCTTCTGCTCTACAGAACGTTGCATTCTCCCGTGACGCCGCCGGCTGAAGCAGAATCGGGGGTGGTGGTGCAAGAGGGGGAGCAGACCGTGGTCGTTCGGTTCGAGCTTGTGGCGCCTGAAGCGGAGAAGGTGGCAGTGGTGGGTGATTTCAACGCCTGGAGTCCCGAGCAAGACGTTGCCGACCGGCCTGACGATGACGGCGTATGGCGATTCGAGCTCGAGCTGCGACGCGGCAGGGCATACACCTATAACTTCCTCATCGACGGAGAGATCTGGATTCCCGATCCTACCGGAGTGGAGAGCATTGAGAATGATCTTGGAACGGAAAAATCGCTTATTCACCTGTAGCTCCGGCGCCCGCTGCGCGGCGGCTTTTAGCTTCACGCTTTGCTTACTGCTGCTTTCGATCTCTACAGCAGTTGCAGGGGGTGCCGGCGAGGTAGCGGATGAACCTACTGCGGTTCGTCTGCCGAACGCTTTTGAGGCTGAGTATCCGCAGGAATGGAGAGATGAGTTCATGGAACACCTACTCGATTACCTCCGGGCCCGTGCCATCCCACAGCGCACGGCCGAACGCGTGCTATCGGCTGTTAGGCCGGCTACATTACCGGATGACGTGAACGCAGCATTCGAACGCGTGGCCGCAATTATTGAGGATACTGAACGTGCGCTCAGGCGCGGCATCCCTCCGGGGGAGGCGATAGCTATTGCCCGAACCCGAAACCGGCGGCCGGTGCAAATCACAACGGACCCTGCAGCGCGTAGAACACGCCCAACCAATCCGGCGGAAGACCGTGCCCGTGAGCGCGTGGAGCAGTCCGAAGCACAACGCAGAGCCGAACGCAGAGGAGTACCTGAGGGTGCGGACGCCCCATTCTTCTAGCCGATGGACCGTCGCCGGTCGGCCGTTCACGTATGGTCATAGCGCCCGTGTGAGGCAGGTCCGGAACTCCTGTCTCCGCGGGTTCGCGATCACCGGAATCGGGCTACTGTTCCTCTTAACTGCGCCCTTTCAGGTTCGCGCAGACAACGGTGTTGAGCAATGGCTCGATTCCGCGCCGGCTGCGGCCGAGTACCGCCCGCATCGTGAGCAGCTGCTCGACGTATTTGAGGCCGCCGCTGAAAAGACGCTGCCTCGAGAGCCGCTTCTGCGCCTGCTTCAGGAGGCGGGAGCCAAGAATGTCCCGGTCGATACCGCGCGCTTGGCCCTAACGCGCGAGCTCGAACGTCTCTCCACCGGCGACAAAATACTTTCCAAGTCCGGGTTGCGGCTCGAGCCCGAGCAACGCTCGGAGACGCTCGCAAATATCAGTCTATACCTACAGTCCACGCTCTCGCAGGGCGTCCTTGAAGCGGTCTTCCATGATCAGGACAGCCTCGAGGAGCCTGCTCAAGCGGCCGCTGCTCTGGTGCGCATCAAACAGCAAACGCGACTCGGCGACGAGCCGCTCACTCGCTTAGCCGAAGCTCTGCGCCGTAGCGAACTGCCGGTGAGCGGTTACCGCTCATTGCCGGCGGTCTTTTTGCAGGCGCAAAGCTGGAGTGTCCCCACCGGGGAAGCGCTTGAGATCGTGGTCCGCGAGCTCGACGCCGGGGGTGGCCTGGTACAGATCAACAACGCACTGCGGCGGAGGCGCGCACGATGAATACCACGATACCGGACTGTCTCGTTCTGCGGCGACTGCTCCTGCCGATTCTACTCCTAA
Source organism: Spirochaetaceae bacterium (assembly GCA_003552665.1). Taxonomy (GTDB): domain Bacteria; phylum Spirochaetota; class Spirochaetia; order DSM-27196; family SLAA01; genus B1Sed10-166. Next base: position 11,427 of record PUNW01000332.1, read on the forward strand.
CGCTTCTTTCGGGTACGGCGTCCCCGGAGACGACTCTTCGCACCGGCGGCACATTGTTTTCCGAGGACCGCAGTTACGAAGACTGGGAATACTGGGGAGAGATAGGAACCTCACAATACACGTATCCCGACGAGCGAAACGCATTGTTCTTTGACGGGTTCGGTCGCATCTTCCGCCGTTCCGAAGGCGATCTAATCGGGGTCCTAGGCTCGGTTAAGCTCGAGGGTAGTCGCCGTCGCGACGGCGGAGTTACGACCGCCGCGGCCGGTGCCGTTGTCGAGGCCGATGACAGCGCCCGTCCCACTTTCACTGAGATCTTTTTGCGAAGCTTTCTCTCCGGCGACCACGAACACATCACGGTCTTCCTTGAACCGGAGGTCTCTTGGCAAAGCTACCATGAGGAGAGCGTCGCCGGGCGCGTTGAGGTCGGATTGAGCAACCCGGTGGGTGATACGGGAGTGCTGCGATCGAGCCTCACCGGCTCCTTGCGCCGACATGAAACCGGAGATTTGACGAGACGAGGCGAAGTAGCGGTCGACGGCACCTGGTACCGTGACTGGAACACGATTTTCGGCACACGAGTCTACGCCGCGCGTAGCGAGTCCGACCGCGAGTACGAGATCGAGACCCTGAACGACACGAACAACGCTCCGCCGCCCGCCCCAAACAACTCCTCAAGCGGAGATACACTGCCGCTGGACAATTACTACGAACTCGGATTCGAGCCTTCAGGCAGCTTCGCCGTCGGTGAGGATCTGCGCATAGAACTGAGCCTGCCACTACGGTACCGCCTCAGCGATCACAACGCAGTAGCCGACGAGGCTATCAGCGAGGAGCGTGAACGGACCGTTCTCTTTGAGCCCGAGTTGAGATTGGAGGTCGGGATCACCGATCGACTACAACTCGGAGGTTCAGCCACACATACTACAGTGCGCTCCAACAGCGACTACCTCGAAGGAGACCGCGGCAAGTTCGAGGCGTTCTTAGAGTGGAAACTCGAATAAGCACCCCCTGAGCCCCTCTGCAAAATGCAACCGAGAAAGGGATACGTGCGTATATGCAGTTAGAAGCGCCGATGCCGGTACAAAAGCCGGCCCCGGCGTGAGGACACTAATTGCAAAGGAGTACATGTATGAACGTGCGTATGATCATCTTCGGTTTACTAGCAATCGCGATGATAACTCCGGGTGCTTTTGCGCGTGGAGCACAAGAGCCGGATTTCCCGTCACAGCTACGCAGTGAGATGGTGGCGGCCGGTTTCAGCGAAAGCGAAGCCGCTGCGGTCATAGATGCGGATGACGACCTTGACTGGCAGTCGGCTCGCGGCTCCGACCCTGCGTTAATCGCTCAAGCACTACGGCGCGCCAAAGACGAGGAGCCCGAGCTTGAATCGCTGGAGCAGGCTCTGCTTGCACTCGAGCTCGCCCGGACAGCGGTAGAGCTGGAGTCTGAAGGACTCGATGACCGCGATGTTGCCGTAGCGACGCTTTCAAGCGTGAGCGAACTGGTAACACAGATCCGCGACTGGAAAGCCTTGCCTGACGAAGAACGCGAAGAAAACCTCGGCGAGATCGTGCGCCATACCGTTTCCGGAAACGCGGAGCCCGCTCTGAGCAGAGCCCGCGAACAGCGACAAACTGCCGACCGGGATGAACGCAGTCTGCGCCAGGAAGACCGTGCACGCAGCGAAGATGCGCGCTCACGGTCCGGCGATAGAGCCGACTCGCCCAGTGGCTCAGGCGGCAGCCCGGGCAACCAAGATCGCGGAGGCCGTTGAGACCGGCGGTGTCCGGGCGCGCGCGACAAACAACCGGCCGCACACAGCCGGCTCAGCCACAGAGCTCCCACCACCACAGCGTTGAAGATGAGAAAGCCACCGGCGGTGCGCTAAGGGGCGTGCCGCTCCCAGTGTCAGTCGTCGCCCGAGTGCGCGTCGCCCGGCCGGCTGCCCGGCCGTCTGCCCGACCGGCTGCTCGAGTGGTTTTCGCTCGACCCGCCCTCCACACCCAGGAGGCGCGCGGTTTCGGGAGTGATATCGATCTCAGTTCCGGGAGCGCTGCTGAGCGTGCGCTTGAAGCGCCGACCGGGAATGTGCAGACCCCGCCCGTCCTGCGTGGCGACGGCTTGATGCGCCTGCAACAGCTCGTCTACCGCCCCGTAGTACTGCGCTGTGCTCTGGAACGCGTCGTGCGCGATCCCGAGCAGCAGCAGCCCGTAGCCGACCCGCGGCTTGGGCACCGGCAGCGCGCCTATGAGCGGACCGGCGAGGAGCTGTACCGCGAGCGCAAGCGCACTCCCCTTGTGTCCGCCGAACGGGAGCAGCGCCCCCTGCTTCGCTGCCTCCGGGTCGGTGGTGGGGTTGCCCTCGCGGTCTACGGCGCAGCCCTCCTGCAGCGCTTCGCCGCGCTGTGCACAACGCGCCACCTCTCCGTAGGTGAGTTTTGAGGTGGCAAAGTCCACGATCACTGGGTCCGGATCGGCCGGAAAGCCGAACCCGACGGGGTTGGTGCCGAAGAAGGCGGTTGAGGCATTGTGCGGCGCCATCAGCGGCATGCAGTGTGCGAACGCGATCCCGGCGACCCCGCCGCGCGCCACAATCCGAAGGTAGTACGCCATGAGCCCGGTATGACCGGAGTTTCGAACCGCGACCGCCGCAATACGGTGCCGGCGCGCACGCTCAATCAGGAGCTCGGCAGCACGCGCGCCGCTCACGTATCCGAAGCCGTCGTGACCGTCTATCACGACGGCGCTGCCGTTGTCGGCCGCTACCTCGGGCCGGCGGGT
>PUNW01000152.1 GCA_003552665.1 Spirochaetaceae bacterium
GGCGGATATTGTTTCCGCTTATTCGCCCCGGAATGGTCTCCGGGTGGATCATGACATTTATTATCTCGGTACGCGAATTGGTTGCTTCGATGATGATTCGTCCGCCGCACATTGAAACCTCCGCGACCTTTATCTTCAGACAGTTCGACCAGGGCGTCATTCCGTTGGGAATGGCAATGGCCTTTACCACGGTCGGCATCACGGTTGTTGTGTTGCTCGTGGTGCAGCGGGGTCAAAAGGCGGTATGAGACCGACTGCAGCTTGAGCTCTCCAGGCGCGCGTGCGGCGTGCTTCGGTTGCTGAGCTCGGGCGCGCCCGTTTCGGCGGGGTGGCATTTGGGTGTCACCGCCTTTTTGTGTTTGGTATGTTCGGCGGCTCTCCCTGAACTGAAGCACCGGCATTGAGCGTTGGAGCCGGGCTGACGGGGATTCTACCGGACGCCCGGCCCCGAGCACGAGAACTCAGCCGCGTGAGCGCAGAGCCGAAACCAGCGCAATCAGGTACAGTGCAGCCCCGAGCAGGAACACTGCTTCCGGCGAGCCGACCCGCTCAATCGCAAGCCAGCCCACGATCGGACCGGTAGCCGCTCCCAAGTCCGCCGCGCTCACGAACTGGGCGAAGCTGCGCGGGCCGCTCACCCCGGCCTGCGCAACGAGCGCGATCTTGCAGGCCACGGTCGCTACGAAGAACAGCAGCACAGCCGGAAGCAACAGCGGTGAGGCTGGCATCAGGGCGCTTCCGCCGAGGGCGAGCGCGCCGACTCCAAAGGCTGCGATCTCCCCGGTTCGTCGACCAACGCGGTCGACCAGGCGCCCGAGGTACGGCGATCCTACGCAGTTGATCGTATAATTGAGCGCGATTAGAAACCCGTTCAGCGTCGTGATACCCAGCGTGAGGGCACCCAATTCCAGCTGTTCGCCAAAATGGCTACGAAGCGCAAAGCCCAGCGTCGAGATGATCAGGCCGGTTCCCACCGAGCGCTCGACGAATCCTCGAAACAGCATGGGCATACTGGCGCTGCCGTTAGCAGGGGTGTGCTCCTGAGTGGGGGTGCTGCCGGAGGCCAGGTGCCGAAATCCCCTCATCTCTAACGGGATTGCGAGAAGCGAGACCATTCCGGCAACCACAAACGCCGCGCTGTAGCCGAGCCCGTCGAACAGAAGCGCTCCACCGAGCGTGCCTCCGATGAAGCCCAACTGCACGACCCCGTTGTAGAGTCCGTACACGCCGGCGGCTTGAGACTCAGGGTTAGTGTTGATCGAGGTCATCACACCGGTGTGCCGAATGATTGACCAAGCCACGCCCCACAGCGCTCGCGCAGCCAAAAAAACGAAGAACGGCGGGGCGGTCGCGTACACCAGGCTGGCTGCGGCACCGGCGATGAGAGCCGTTGCGAGCACCCGCGACGGAACGCCCTGTTCCAGAACTCTGCGTGCCAGGTGATTGCTTGCCAGTCGTATCCAGCGGTTGGCGGACAGCAGTATTCCGACCTGCAGCGGCGTGAGGCCCAGCGCCGCATAATGCACCGGCACCACGACGTAGATCGTCACATCGCCGGCGAGCGAAAACGCGACCGCAAGCGCGAGCATCACGACCGGCCGATGAGCTTTGTGTGCTGTGTTTAACGGCTCGCGCTTCCTGCGCACCGACGGACACACCGGCTCCCCCTCTGCGAACTTAGAGCGATTATACCCTTAGATTGAAGACGCGTTGAACCTTTCAGAAGCGAGCGTACCCGTTGCAGCGGGGCCCGGTTGAGGCCGCCCTAAACTGCACCTGCCGGCAGGCAGGATGGTCGCCCGCGCCTGGCTGAGTACCGAGAGTCCCATGAGTGCTTTTCGGATTCGGAGACTTGAGATCTAAACCGGCTGGGGCGGCTAGATTGCTTTCAGCTATGGGAAATCGTGCAGATCTTCACGCCGGTTTTGAGATCGCAACAAAGCCATGCTGAGGTTTGTGGCTGTGCTTTGCTATCCTGCAAACGAAAAGGGGGCTGGAGGTGGCGGGAATCGAACGAGGCCCGCAACCGTCCACCGCTTCCCATTGGTTACCATAACTTACCACGCTATAAGGGATTGAATCAACTGGTTTCCTATGGTTTCCTATCAATTTCCGGTATTCGCTGGTATCAATTGGTAACAATTTAGGTGTCGCGGTCGGAATTCCCGCCACCTGGTCGAGCTCCGGGATCTGGTGGCACGGGCCCAGGGGGCGGCCCGTCAGCAGCAAAGCTCCAAAATCTAAGTACGCACAACTTATCTTTTGCGTACCTAAACGCCCGACGTTACTACTTGGGTGGATCACCATGCCCAGGCTCACCGGGAACGCCGAGTAGGGTGTTGCGCACGCGGCGCAGGTAGGCGAGGTCCTCGATCGCGATTGACTTCGCGGTCGCGATATCGCCGTCCTCGAGGGCCTCGAGGAGTTCCTCGCCGCGCTCGATCAGCTCCCGGGTGAAGTCAACCACGTTCGCCTGGGTTACCTTAGTGCTTCGATTCATAGTCGCAATCTCCAAACGAGCCCGCCGCGCGCGCTATCGGCGTCATGGTATGAAGCCCATCTGCGTCTGAGGGTTCCCAACCGGCCCAGTTGAAGATCCGAGGATCCTCCGGGAGTTCAGTACCGTCGAAATCGCGCGCACACAACGTCCCTCCGCCGGTTGCCGGATTGAGCACGAGATAACGCTTCCCCTCACTCTCAACCAGCAACAGGTCCACACGCTCGCCGTCCTCGAGAACGTAGGCGCGCCAATCAATCAACTCGCCGGCTATGACCGCCGATTCGCCCGGATTGGGAACAAAAGTCACTATTGGTCCCTTCACTGCACTGTTCGCTGTCCTCATCAGTCACTCCTCTTGATTCGGCGCCGGCGTACACATACAATCCGGGGTAGGATTCGGGTGACTGTGCACGCAGTCGCCTGTTCTATTTCGGGGCTGGCGCGCTATCGCCGGCCCCTTTTCTATTCCCGCAACGCGGGTTTCACTCCACAATCACTCGCTCTGAGACTCCTCGCTGGACCTTGCCTGTTGCCTGGTGATCCAGCGCCTGATCAGCTCACGAATCACGTCCGACTGGTCACGGCCGGCCAGCGCGCACGCGGCCTTAAACTCTCGAAGTGTGGTCTCTTCCACGTACCAGGTTGCCTTTTTCAATGCCATTGGCTGAGTA
>PUNW01000381.1 GCA_003552665.1 Spirochaetaceae bacterium
CGAAATCCTTGACCTCGGCTTTGGGGAAACGAAACCCGATTGCACCTTCATGACCCCCGCCGTTTTCCACCTCGAAGGCCTGTAGGAGCTCGCGCAGGTCAAGGTTCTTGAACGAGCTGCTCCTGCGCATTCGAAACTGAATCAGGTCGGAAGCGTTGGGATGATCGTAGTAGGCAACCAGGCTCAGCTTACCGCTTTCTTCGGCAAGCTCATCGGCGATGGTTCGTGCCACCGAGACCATGGTGTCGACGTCGAAGCGCGAGTAAACTCGCTGGCTCTCTCGCGCGTCGAGCGCTACGTACGATACCGAATCGGACTGCCGGCGACGTGCGAACAGCTCGTTGTACAGCTCTTCTTGCGAGGCCGAGAGACTGCGAAGCTCGGCGTAGACCTGTTCCATGTTGTAGAAGTTGGTTTGCTTGGTGGTCTTCTGCGCGAGCAGCCGGTTGAACATGCCGCTGAAGATGTTGTAGAAGCGGCGTTCCTTTTTGCTCTTGATGAACTTTCCCATCTGGGTGTCACCGACGATACCGGTCAGCACCGCAAGCACCATATTGCGAGAGAAGACCTCGTCGATATCATACTCGCGGACGATGTCATGACGACTACTGAGCTTGCACCCAAGGTAGCCGACAAGCTCGGCCGCTGAAGAAGCCGCCGCCACCAGACAGTGCCCGTCGTCGCCGTTGTAATTGCTGTCGGCCTCGAGGTGATGGTCTATCTCTATCTTCAGGACGTCCGGGTCGGAAAGCAGGCGGTCGATCGCCGGCGTGGTGTGGAGCATCGAGCCTTTGGCGGTGTCGCAGATGATGACGGTGTCGATGAGCTCATCGGGTCGGCTGCAGGCGGCGTTCACCTCGATGGAGTTGAAGCGACAGATCTCGAGCAGATAGCGGAAGTGCGCCGGCATTTTAACCGCCGTACACAACCCCACCGGCTTGGAGAGTTTGCTCAACAACAGCCCCACTGCAACCATGGAGGCGATGCAGTCCTCGTCCGGGCTCTCGTGGCCGATAATCAGGAAACGATTGCGGCGAATGAACGCTTCCAGAATGTTGGTAACGATGCGATTCTTCTCGGCGATTGTCGCGATGTCTGACTTGGGCGACTTCTCGCCGGTCTCACCGTCATCGTGGCCGGCCGTCTGGTGAGCGACCACCACCTGGTTGCGGCCCTGTCGTTTGGCGCGGTAGAGCGCCTGGTCGGCCTGTTCCCATACCGTGCGCACGTTCGATCCGTGGATCGGAAAGCCGGCCACGCCCTGGCTTGTCGTGACGCGTGAGATCCGGCCGTTGCGCTCCGCCAGAACACGAAGCTCGGCGACCTCGCGGCATACGGCGTGACAGATGTCGAACGCTTCACGCGGGGTGGTGTGCGGCATCAGGATGGTGAACTCGTCGCCGCCGTAGCGGGCGACGATATCGGTGTCGCGAAAGTGGCGACGGAAAATCGGGACTACAGCATTGATGACCTCGTCACCGACTGCGTGCCCGTATTCTTCGTTGATACTGTTGAAGTGATCCAGGTCGATCATCACCACCGCTACCGAATCGGCGGCGGTGCGCGCCTTTTGAAAGTGCTCCTCGATTGCTTCGTCGAGGAATCTGCGGTTGAAGAGGCCGGTCGCCTCGTCGGTCACCGCGCGCCTGCGTGCAGTTTCGCCCCACTGCACCATATCGCTCAGAAACGTATTCGTATGGGTAAGCCGCCGCGCGGTGGCAGTGAGCATACGGAACATCACCTTGATAGCAAGCGACGGGTGTCGAGCCAGCAGGTCGTGGAAATCCTGCTCGTACAGCGCGAACAGGACTGCATCGGTACGCGCATAGCAGCTTGCGGATCGCGGGGCTTTCTCGAAAATCGACATCTCCCCAAAGAAATCTCCGCGCGAGAACTGAGCGATATCGAGCTCCTGGCCGTCCGGTAGCCGCACGGCAATTGCGCACTCACCGGAGTCCACGATATACAGTGTTCCCCCCGGCTCACCCTCACTGAAGAGCCGCTCACGGGGTGAGAGGTGTACGCGTGACAGCAGCTCCGCAATCAGGCGCCGTTCTTCAGGAAGCAGGTCCGAGAAGACCGCAACCTGCTGCAGGAGCGCGGTGAGTTCGTCAGTCGCCTTCATGCCGATCTCCCAGATGCAGGACACGGTCCCCGCCGGCGGCGCGCGCGACGAAGAGCAGGGCGTGCGTATCAGTGACCAACAGCTCGGGGTTGCTCCGATCGGACGGGTAGTGCCCGATCCCGAAACTCACCGTGACTGTAACCGAGGTTCCGCCGGTCAGCGCGCTGATATCCATCGTGCGCACAGTGGTACCGAGCTCGCGCGCGAGCGCATCCGCATCCGCCGGCGAGCAGCGTGGAATCAACGCGGCGAGCTCGTTTCCGCGGTAGCGAATCGCGGTGCCGCGGTCTCGCAGCGCCTTGCCGAACACCGCAGCCAACTGCCTGAGGGTGTTGTCTCCGGCCTCGTGCCCGTAGGTATCGTTGATTTCCTTGAAGTTATCGGGTTTCATCATCAGGAGCGTGAGCACGCTGTCGGCTTGCTCGGCATAGCGGTTGAGCTCCTCTTTGAGGAACGCTGCGTTGTACAGCCCGGTGAGCTTGTCGAGATAGACCTGGCGGCGCAGCTCACGCACCCATGCGGTGTTCTCGCTGATCAATCTGTTGGTGGAGCGCAGGCGCCCGGCAACGTTCGCGAGGAGTTTGAAGAGAATCCGGGCCGAGACTTCAGGTTGGCGGTGAAAGAACGTCGCGAGATCGAGGTCCACTCCCGGGAACCGTACCATGCGGCTATTGGTAGCCGCGATGGCGTAGGCGCTGCGCGGAGTCCTGACAAGAAGGTCGAGCTCGCCAAACGATTCGCCGGCGATAAACCGGGCGAGCTCACGGCCCTGCTCGTGGTCGAGCTCCGAGCGGATCACCACCTCGCCACGGTCGATAACATACAGATGATCGCCGGGCGCCCCCGGGCTGAACACAATTTCGTCCTTGCTGAGCTCGATGAACTCGCCGGCGGCAGTGACGAGTGCGAGCTCTTCCTCGTCCAGGGTGGCAAACAAGTTCGACGACCGCAGCAGATGCGCGGCTTCCGTTATGCCGGGGCTGTCTATTGTATTCAGAACATCCTCCGATCAAGTCAGTGTCGCCGGTGCGTTGCTAATAGCTTAG
>PUNW01000346.1 GCA_003552665.1 Spirochaetaceae bacterium
CGGTAGTTAACCGACCAACGACCTTTTTCATTCTGTTCGCGCTCGTGTTCGGGTTCGGGTTGTACACCGCGACCGGACTGCCGATCGATCTCTTCCCTGAGATCGAGCCGCCGATCCTGGTGCTGACCACCAGATACGACGGTGCCGGGCCGGAGGAGATCGAGCGGCGCGTCTCGCGCCCGCTCGAGAGCGCAATCAGCAACGTAAATGCCGTGGAGCAGATCAACTCCACCTCGCGTGAGGGCCAGAGTCAGCTCATCGTTGAGTTCACATGGGGCACGAACATGGACGAGGCGACCAACGAGGTGCGTGACCGGCTCGATTTCGTGCGGAATATGCTACCGAGCGAAGCCGATTCGCCTCAGATCTTCAAGTTCGACCCATCGCAGATCCCGATTCTGTTTCTCCAGTTGTCTGGTAACCGCAGCGCCGAGGAGCTGCGCGAGCTTGCCGAAGACAGCGTGCAGACGCGTATCGAGCAGCTCGACGGCGTGGCGCTCGCGAGCGTTGCCGGAGGGCGTGAGCGGGCGATTCGGGTGGAGATCCCGCAGGATCGGCTGGAGGCCTACAACCTCACCTTTAATCAGGTCGCGCAGAAGTTGCGCCAACAGAACGTGCAGCTGTCGGCCGGCACGGTGACCGAAGGACGCCGCGACTATCTCATCCAGACCGCCGGAGAGTTCGAGAGTATCGAGGATATTCGCAACACCGTAATCGTACAGCGCAAGGTCGCCCAGGGTACCGGCGGCAACCCGGAAGGTTCGCAGGCGCTGGTGCGCCTGAGCGACATCGCCGAGGTCTATGACGGGCTCAAGCGCGAAACCAGCGCGGTGTATGTCAACGGTGACCCCGGCGTGTTCGTGGTTGTGCAGCGACAGAGCGGCACCAACGCGGTGCAAACCGCCGACAACGTGCTCGCCGAGCTGGATGCCATCAACGAGGTGCTCCCGTCGGGCGTGCGCCTCTCGGTCATCTACGACACAACCGAGATCATCCGTGACTCGCTCGAAACGGTCAGCGGTCAGGCGGTGACCGGCGCGCTGTTTGCGGTGCTGGTGCTGTTCTTTTTCCTGCGCAGCCCTAAGGCGACGCTGGTGATCGCAGTCTCGATTCCGGTCTCGATCGTGGTCACCCTGATGCTGATGTATTTCTTCGACCTGACCCTGAACATCATGACCCTCGCCGGGCTGGCGCTGGGGGTGGGTCTTCTGGTCGATAACTCGATCGTTATTCTGGAGAACATCTACCGCTATCGCGAAAAGGGTACCAAGCTGAACTCGAGCGCGATCTTCGGCTCGCAGGAGATGGCCGGCGCAATCGTGGCCGCCACCTTCACCTCGATCTTCGTGTTCCTGCCGATCGCGCTGTTCCGAGCCGAGCTGGACATCTATGGAGAGCTGTTCGCCGGTCTGGCGTTCACGGTGGTGATCTCGCTGCTGAGCTCGCTTGCGGTAGCGCTGTTTCTGGTCCCGGTGCTGGCGAGCAAGTATCTGCCGCTGGTGAGCCGCAAGCAGGAGCCGTTGTCCGGACCGCTAAAGGTGATCGATGACGGCATGAACAATGGCTTCCTTGCGCTCGACAATCGCTACAAACGGGCGCTGGGATTCGCGCTGCGTCACAAGGTGCTCACCATCTTTCTCGTGATCCTGGTGTTCGGAGGAACCGCGGCGCTGATTCCGTTCGGAGACTTCGAGCTCCTGCCGTCTGACGACGGCGACGCAGTGGAGCTGACCGCCACGCTGCCGGTCGGCACTACGCTCGATGAAACCCGGCGGGTGATGTTCGAGCTGCAGGAGATCGTGGAACGCGAGGTGCAGGGTTACCGAGATATCTTCATGCAGATCGGCGGCGGAGGGTTCCTGGCCGCGCCGCGCTCGAATCGGGGCGAGCTGACGATCACGCTGCCTCCGTTCGGCGAGCGCATCGAGACTGAAACGCAGATACAGGAGAAACTGCGGCCGCATTTCGAGCGCTTTCCGTCGGTCGAGTTTCAGTTCGGTTCGGGCGGCATGGGGCCGGGAGGCGGCGGCACGCCGATCGATATTCGCGTGCGGACCAACGATCTCGATCGTGCGCGCGCGGTAGCCACGCAGATCAGGGACCTCTTGCAGGACCATGTGAGCGAGGCGACCGAGCCGCGCATCAATCTGCGCGAAGGGTTGCCGCAGGTCGATATACGGGTGGACCGCGAGCGCATGGCGGCACTCGGGCTCAACATAGACGCGGTCGCAAGCGAGATCCGTGCCAACATAGAAGGCATCACCGCGTCGCAGCTGCGCAGCGGGGGTGATGAGTATGACATTCTGCTCAATCTACCCGAGCGCGATCGGAGCGAGATTCCCGATCTCACGCGCATCTTCGTGATGAACGAACAGGGGCGGCGGATTCCGCTTTCGAGTTTCGCAGAGCTCGAACGCACGACCGGGCCGGTTGAGATCAGACGAGAGAACCAGGCGCGCACGGTGCGGGTGCAGGCGGGGCTTGCTCCCGGCTCCAATATCGCCCAGGTAGAACCGCGCATCCGCGCGCTGGTGGCGGAAAACATCCCGATCGAGGGCGATCTCAACATCGAGTACGCCGGCGACTACCAGGATCTGATGGAGTACGGACGGACCTTGCTCATCATTCTGTTTGTCAGCGTGCTGCTGGTGTTCGGCGTAATGGCGAGCGTGTTCGAGTCGTTCCTCGACCCGTTCATCATCATCTTCACAGTACCATTGACTCTGATCGGGGTGGTATGGCTCTACCTCTTCGTCGGTCAGGCGTTCAGTCTGTTCACGATCGTCGGGCTGGTGATGCTGGTCGGCATCGTGGTCAACAACGGGATCGTGCTGGTGAACTACACGAACCTGTTGCGGAAGCGGGGCCTGAGCATTTACAACGCCTGCGTGGAAGCGGGCGGCAACCGCCTGCGCCCGATCATGATGACCTCGCTGACTTCCATTCTGGCACTGACGCCGGTGGCGTTCTTTGAGGGTGAGGGCTCGTCGCTGATTCAGCCGATCGGACTGACGGTGGTCGGCGGTCTTTCGGTCGCAACGCTCCTGACGCTGTTTCTGGTGCCGGTACTCTACGCGATCTTCAACGGGATGTCGGATCGGCGCAAGGCGCGCAAGTTGGAACGCACGCGCCTGCGCCGGGAGCGCGCTCACCGGCTTGCTGCC
>PUNW01000277.1 GCA_003552665.1 Spirochaetaceae bacterium
GAAGACCCCTCAGCCGCAGGCAGTTTCTCAAAGGCAGTATCACAACGGCAGGGGCGGTTGGGCTCGGGGCGCTGGTGTCGAAGTTGGCGTTCCTGGAGCCGGTGGTCGAGAATCCGCTGGCGTACTACCCGAAGCGTGACTGGGAGGATCACTATCGCGACATCTACCGCACCGACGGGCAGTTCGTTTTCCTCTGTGCTCCGAACGACACGCATAACTGTCTGCTCCGTGCGTACACGCGCAAAGGCGTCATAACGCGAATAGAGCCCTCGTATCGCTATGGCCGAGCCACCGATCTTTACGGCAACCGGGCCTCGCACCGCTGGGAGCCGCGGATCTGCCAGAACGGTCTTGCGCTTACGCGCAGGTTCTATAACGATCGCCGGGTGCAGGGGGCGATGGTGCGCAAAGGGTTCCTCGACTGGGCTCGCGACGGCTTCCCGCGCGATGCCCAAACCGGCCGGCCGGATGACGCCTACTTCCAGCGCGGTAAGGACGAGTGGGAACAGGTGCCGTTTGACGAGGCCTTCCGGATCGTGGCTGAAGCGCAGCTGAACATTGCCGAGACTTACAGTGGCGATGCGGGTACCGAACGGCTCCGACAGCAAGGCTATGACGAAGCGATGATCGACACCACCGATGGAGTGGGCGTGCGTACTTTGAAGCTGCGCGGCGGCATGCCGCTGCTTGGCCCAACGCGGCTATTCGGGTTTTACCGCTTTGCGAATATGCTCGCCCTTCTCGACGGATATGTCCGCGGGGTTGACCGCGAGAATGCCCACGGAGCAACACACTGGGACAGCTACTCCTGGCACACCGATCTGCCTCCCGGCCATCCCATGGTTACCGGCAACCAGACTGCCGATTTTGACCTGTTCAACGCCGAAAACGCTGAGCTCATCACAATCTGGGGCATGAACTGGATCGCGACCAAGATGCCGGAAGGCCATTGGTTGGCAGAAGCGCGCATGAAGGGGACCAAGGTGGTGGTTGTCTCATGCGAGTACCAGTCAACCGCCAACAAGGCCGACGAAGTTGTGATCCTGCGCCCGGGAACCGACGCCGCGCTCGCGCTGGGGATGGCGCACGTGATGATGCGCGAGAACCTCTGGGACCGGCAGTACGTGAGCTCGTTCACCGATCTGCCGCTACTGGTGAGGATGGACACCAAGAAGCTCCTCAAGGCTTCCGAGATCGTCCCTGATTATACGCCGGCGGATCTCACCCAGACGCGTGTGCTGCGCGAAGGCGAGGGGCCGGAGCCGATGCTCGAGCAGGTGCTGCAGTACGTCGGCGAGGACCTGCGTCGTGAGTGGGACGACGCGGTGATGTGGGATGAACGCGCAGGTGGGGTGCGCCCGGTCAACCGAGACCAGGTGGGGGAACACTTCCGAGAGGCCGGTATTACGCCGGCGCTGACCGGGAGCTTCACCGTGACCACTACCGAGGGTCAAGAACTGGAGGTGCGCCCGGTGTTCGATCTGCTGCAGGAGTATCTCGAGGAGTTCACGCCGCAGAATGTCTCCGAGATCACCTGGGTACCGGCCGAGTCGGTTGAAGAGCTGGCCCGCGACATGGCGGCACACCAAGGAAAGACCCTGCTCGTACAGGGAATGGGTGCTAATCACTTCTTCAACAACGACCTGAAAGATCGAGCGATGTTCCTGATCGCCTGTCTGACCGGGAACATCGGCAACATGAGCGGGACCATAGGGAGTTACGCGGGGAACTATCGGCTCGCGACCTTCAACGGGGTGCCGCTCTACAGTACCGAAGACCCGTTTGAGCCGCAGCTGGACCCGGACGGTGATGTACAAACGCGCGGATACGCACGCAGCGAGTCGGCGCACTACTACAACTACGGCGACCGGCCCCTACGCGTGGGCGGACACCTGTTCATGGGCGAGAGCCATCTGCCGGTGCCGAGCAAGTCCATGTGGTTCGCCAACTCCAACTCCATTCTCGGCAACGCCAAGTGGTCGTATGATCTCATGCACAACACGCTTCCCAAGATTGAGTGCATCGCGGTCAACGAATGGTGGTGGAACTGGAGCTGCGAATACGCCGACGTTGTGTTCGGAGCCGACTCATGGGCGGAGTTCAAGCACCCTGACATCGCCGCTTCGGTGACGAACCCGTTCATTACGATGTACCCGCGAACGCCGCACCGCCGAATGTACGACACCCGCGCCGATATCGAGATTCTGGCCGGCGTGGCGCGCGCTCTCGGCGAGCTTACCGGCGAACAGCGCTTTGAAGACTACTGGCGCTTCGTGTTCGAGAACCGTGTTGATGTCTATCTGCAGCGTATTGCCGACAACAGCACCAGTTTGAAAGGCTACGATGTGCTCGATCTGGAGGCCAAGGCGCAGGAAGGCATACCGGCGCTCGCACTGATGCGAACATACCCCAAGGTGATCGGCTGGGAGCAGACACAGGAGAGCAAACCATGGCACACCCGCAGCGGGCGCTGTGAGTTTTACCGGGACGAGCCGGAGTTCATTGAACACGGGGAGAACCTTCCGGTCTACCGGGAACCGGTGGACGGCACGCCGTATCTGCCCAACCTGATCATCGGGCGCCCACACCCGGCGCTGAATCCGTCGCCACCTACTGAGTACGACATTCCCGAGGACGACACCTCGGTTGAGACGCTTCAGATCCGCAACGTCATGCTCCCGTGGAGCGAAGTACGGGACAGCCGCCACCCGCTGCGCGACGACGGGTATCGGTTCACCTTCATTACGCCGAAGTATCGCCACGGGGCGCATACCACCTCGGTCGACGTGGATATCCTGTCGTTGATTTTCGGACCGTTTACCGATCCATATCGCCGCGACCGGCGCATGCCGTGGGTGGGTGAAGGATTTGCCGATATCAATCCGGACGATGCCCGTGAGCTCGGCGTAGAGGACGGAGACTACATCTGGATTGACTCCAACCCCGCCGACCGTCCGTACCGGGGCGCGCAGGAGGGCCAGGAAGACTACAAGATTTCCCGTCTGATGGCTCGCGCGCGCTACTACACCGGAACTCCGCGGGGGGTCGTGCGCATGTGGTTTAATATGTTTCAGGCCACGCACGGTTCGGTGGAGGGTCACGAGAACCGGTCAGACGGGCTGGCGCGCAATCCGCGGAGCGGATATCAGGCCATGTTCCGTTACGGCGGGCACCAGTCCGCGACCCGCGCCTGGTTACGGCCGACGCTGCTGACCGATACGCTCGCACGCAAGAACGCGTTCGGTCAGGTCATAGGGCGCGGCTTTGCCGCCGACATCCACTGCGCGGTCGGGGCCCCGAAGGAGGCGGTGGTGCGGATTGTGAAAGCCGAGCCCGGCGGGCTTGACGGCGTAGGGCTGTGGCGGCCGGCAGCGCAGGGACTCCGGCCGGGGTACGAAACTGAAGCATACCGGCGCTATCTCCGCGGGGAGTACGTGCGAATCGAGTGAGCCGGGCGGCGGGGCACAGCTGGCAAGTGAGGCTGTACTGGCAAGTGAGGCTCTTCAGCTCCTGTTCGGCGAATGAGGAGGCAAGCGATGCCGAAGGTCTACAATTGGCAGATTGGCCGCGAAATGGAATACCCGTTTGAAGAACACCTTCCCGAGCACCAGTTTGCGGCGGTGTTTGATCTCAACCGCTGCATCGGCTGTCAGACCTGCACGCTCGCGTGCAAGTCCACCTGGACCGCCGGGCGAGGGCAGGAGTACATGTTCTGGAACAACGTCGAGACCAAGCCTTACGGAGGCTGGCCGCGAGCGTGGGAGACCCGGCTGCTTCAGAACCTGGGCGACCAACGGTGGGAGAACGGTGTCTACCGCGGGAACACCGTGTTTGAAGCCGCACCGTGGGGACAGAACGTGCTCGGCTATTTGCCTGAAGAGCTCGACTGGGCCCACTACAACGCCGGCGAAGACGAAGTCTCCGGCACGGTTGAGAACGGAGCCCACTATCGGATCCCGCACGAAGTGTGGCAGTTCTACCTTCCGCGCATCTGTAACCACTGCAGTTTCTCCGCCTGTGTCGCCGCATGCCCAATCAAGGCGATCTACAAGCGCAAGGAGGACGGCATCGTCACGATCGACCGTGAACGCTGCAGGGCCTACCGCGAATGTGTACGTGCCTGTCCTTACAAGAAGGTGATGTTCAACTCGGTAACGCGGGTGGCCGAGAAGTGCATCGGCTGTTTCCCCGCCGTCGAGGAAGGCCGGCAGCCGCAGTGCACCATAACCTGCATCGGCCATATCCGGCTCAACGGCTGGATCAGCGAGCCTGAAGATGCCGACCCCGAGGCGCCGATGGACTATCTGGTGCACGAGCGCAAGGTGGCGTTGCCGCTGTATCCGCAGTTCGGGCTGAAGATGCATATCTACTACATTCCGCCCATTCACGTCCCGCCGCAGTACCTCGGACAGATGTTCGGCCCGGGTGTCGAGCAGGCGATGGAAACCTACCGTGCGATTCGCGATGATCCCGAGCTGCTCGGTGCTATGCTGCTGTTCGGAGCAACCGACCGCTGGATCTCCAAGTTCCGGGTGCGGAACGGCTTGGCGTTCGGCTACGACGAGAAAGGTTCCGAACTGGTCCGCGTTCCGCTCAAGGAGCCGTCCTATATCAGGCCGCTGTTTGATGCCGTGCAGCAGACCTACCGGCACAACACCACCTGAGCGCGGCAAGGAGCGAACCGATGATCGAGAAGCGGGCAGAGTATTCGCAGGAGCAGGTTGTCGCGCGAGTGCAGCTTCTCCAGACACTGGCGCGCGCGTTTGAAACCCCCGAAAACCCCGGGGACGGAGGCGCTGCTCTCGAGTTGGTTCAGGCGCTTCGAGAAGCGGTCGGCGTGCATCCGGCCGCTGATGAGCTCCGAGACCCACTGCACGCGGTAGAGGAGGCGGTGCGGTCGCAGACGGCCGCCGAGAAACCGGCGATCGAGCACGAGTTCACCTACCTGTTTCGGCGCAAAACAAAGGTGCCCCTGACCGAGGGGTCGTACGGGGTAGACCTGACTTTCGGGAAACCGCGTGAGATGGCTGACATCGGCGCGTTTCACGAGGCGTTCGGCTTCCGCGTTGCGCCTGATTCGGCCGTGCCGCCTGACCACGTAAGCGTGCAGCTTGAGTTCGTTGCGCTCCTCTGCATCAAGGAAGCGTATGCAGTTTCCTGCCGATGGCATGAGCAGGCTGAGATTACGCGGCAAGCGCGGGCACATTACCTGACCGACCATCTCACCGGGTGGCTGCCGGTGTTCCGGAGACGGCTCGAGCAACACGCGCGCGTGCCGTACTTTCCAAGCCTTGCCGGACTGGCTGAAGCGGCTGTGCGCTGGGAGCATCGTGAAGTCGCTACTGAGCGGCCGCGTGGCTTCGATAGCACGCTGCGCCGGCCGGGAGAAGTCGGCGCCGGCGGAACCGGCACCGGTGCCGGTGGGCTATCCAACCTGCAGGGACCCGGTGTGCACGATTCGGACTCATCGAGCTTTCCCTGCGGAGGATGCCCGGCAACCGGTTGGCAGGCCGGGCACGCCACGCAGGCCGCGCAGCCGCGCGCCAAGCAGGCCGGGCCGGTCAATCAAACCAGGCCGGCCGGCAACGGCATTGAGACATGAGCTTGACGCCCCTTCGGTTCTGCATGAACTTAGTAATAATCGGAGGGGAGATATATGAAAGAAGCACTGCTGTACGAACAGGTCGGGCACAACGTGGTCCATTGTCGACTGTGCCCGCACGAGTGTGTGATCCCTGAAGGCCGGACCGGATTCTGCGGAGTTCGCAAGAATATCGGCGGATCATTGTACGCCTTAACCTACGGGCGGGTGGCGTCGGCAGCGGTCGATCCGATCGAGAAGAAGCCGCTGTATCATTTCTATCCCGGCACCCCGACGATGTCGATCGGCACGTTCGGATGCAACATGCGCTGCAAGCACTGTCAGAACTGGGAGATCTCCCACCACAGCGCCACCGAGGACGGGAGCGACCTGGTGGAGCTGCATCCCGAAGAGCTCGTCCGTATCGCGCAGCGCGAAGGCTGCGGTGCAATCGCCTGGACATACAACGAGCCGAGCATCTGGTTCGAGTACATACTCGACACCGCGAAGCTTGCCAAAGAGCACGGGTTGCTGACGGTGATGGTTACCTCCGGGATGATCAATCCGCCGGCACTCCGGACGCTGTTGCGGCATATGGATGCCTATCGCCTTGACGTCAAAGGCTTCACTGAGGAGTTCTACGAGCGCTTGACCGGGACGCCGGTGCTGGCAAAGGTGTTGGAAAACGGGCTGATTGCCCGTGATACGGGGGTGCACCAGGAAGTGATCACCAACGTGATCCCCAACTGGAACGACTCTGAAGAGCAGCTCCGGGGGCTTGCGGACTGGATTGTAGCCAACCTCGGGGTGGATACCCCGTGGCATGTGACCGCGTATCATCCGGACAACAAGCTGACCGAGCCGCCGACGCCGGTGGCAACGCTTGAGCGCGCGCGTGAGACCGGGATGAGCCGAGGGCTGCGCTATGTCTACGTGGGCAACGTTCCCGATCATCCGGGCCAGCACACCTACTGTCCACAGTGCGAACGGATCCTCATCGAGCGTCACGCGTTCGGAGTAGGAGCGGTCAATATAGCGGACGGCTGCTGCCGCTACTGTGGTTATCGCATAGCCTCATATCGCGGGC
Organism: Spirochaetaceae bacterium; assembly: GCA_003552665.1. Classification (GTDB taxonomy): domain Bacteria; phylum Spirochaetota; class Spirochaetia; order DSM-27196; family SLAA01; genus B1Sed10-166. Next base: position 6,669 of record PUNW01000277.1, read on the forward strand.
CCGAGCAACCGCAAGCCGGCAAAGGGGTTCGGGTGCCGTATCCGGTGAGGTTGTAGCCCATGCATGCCGGATTCTATGGACGTGAACCGCGAAATGTTCCCGAGCTCGAGCTCGTAATCGTCGGCGCCGGGGCGGCCGGCCTGTCGGCCGCCATCTACGCGGCGCTCATGGAGATCAATTTCGTCGTGGTGGATGCTGAGCAGGGTGGGGGACTGATGACCCTCGCCAAAACCATAGAGAACATGCCCGGCGTCAGCGGCAAACGCGGACCGGAGCTGACGCAGACGTTAATCGAGCAGCTTGAGCGAAACGGTGCGCGCGTGCGGACATTTGAGCCGGCGCAGGAGCTCAGATTCGCCCGCGGCGACCTGGCGGTACAGACCAGCCGGAACGCCTATCGGCCGAAATGCGTGATTATCGCTACCGGGCTCGAGCTACTGGGGTTGCGGGAAGAGTACGGAGTAGAGGGCGAGCGTGAATGGCTCGGCAAGGGGGTGTCTTACTGTGCCGAATGTGACGCACCGTTGTTCCGCGGCAAATCGGTTCTCGTAGCCGGAAATCCGTTTGACGCATTCGTTCTCGCCCGCGTGGCAGCGCAGGTTACCTACCTCGGACCGGTCCCCGAGGAGTTCCGCTCCCAGGTTCCGCGCGAGATCCTCGAAGCGAATGACATCGACTACATTGAGGGGGATCTTCAAAGGCTCGAGGGCGGGACAGTCCTTGAAGCGGCGGTTATAGACGGTGTGCGCCGGCCGTGCGATGGCGTGTTTATCAGCCGACGCAAAGCCGGAACCGAGATTTACGCCGACGCCGGGCTGAAGCTGAGCCGCGACGGGTTCATCGAGACTAATCGGGCGATGGAGACCAACATCGAAGGGGTCTTCGCCGCCGGGGACATCACCGGAGAGCCGTGGCAGATATCAAAATCGGTCGGCGAGGGAGCCGTAGCATGCCTTTCGGCATTTCGGTTTCTCACCGGGCGCCGCATGCGCAATCTCGGCTGGGCGCTGCAGGACGAATGGGAACAGGCCGGCATCTGAAGCCGGCACCCGAGAGGACCGGCGGGGCCGGCCGGCGGCGGAGCTCGGTCTGCGCGGAGGGCCAGACTGCGCGGCGGCGGAGCTCGGCCGGCTGCTGCGGTTCGGTTCGCGGCACGCGCCGCGGCCAATCGCGCTTCTACCCTCGCAAGTAGACCACGAGGCGATACAGGAGCAGCAACACATAGATCGCGAGCAGCACGCTGAACAGCGCATTGACGGTCCAGGTGCCGGTAGCGAACTCTACGCCCAGGGTCCGCCCATGAACGAACCCGAGCGGGAACACAACATAGGCGAGCAGGTGCAGCGTCCTCCAGGTGCTGCGTGAGAGCTTGAGTCGCTTGAAATGCCACGCGGCGATGACTGCCGGAATCAGGACGGCGAGCGCTATCATCCCCACGACCCGGTAGGGGTCGAAAAGCAGCCCGCCGGTAACGAGGTAATCATAGAGCAGAAACATCAGTCCATGCAGTAGGATGAGGATGAAACCCGCCTTGCCGAGCGCGCGGTGGCGTTTGAGATTCACCGCCCGGCTGAACACCTTTTCAAACGCCGGCAGCCGCATCCCGAGCACGAACTGAAAGAACATCAGGACGAACCCTACCAAGGCGAACAAGCGGGCCGGCAGATTGAGAAGCAACAAGGCGTACTCCCGCGACTCCAGGAAGAAATAGTAACTGTTGGTAAGCCACTCGTACACCGGTAGCAGCAGAAGCACAGCGGCGATGAGGTAGATCACCGCCGCTGCAATGTCTCGACCGGATCGTCTCAGGACCTCAACCGCGCTGCTGTTCGCGTTTGCCGTCGTCATTGCGACCTCCCGGTTGCATAATGGTCTCCGTCCGCCGAGCCGAACGGAACGCTATCGGGCGATGCGCGGGAACAGTGCGTTATTCTCCAGATGCATATGCGCCCGGATGTCCTCTTCGAACTCCTCGAGCGCGGCCAGCATCGCCCGGTATGTATTGCACGCCCACTCGGGCAGCGTGAACTCGTCGGTTGCGGTGCGCAACCGCTCAAGTGCATTCGCCGTTTCGCGGTGTTCGGCGATGAGCTGCGCGACCATCGCGGTTTTCGCATCACCGCCGTCGGCTGCGCCTTGGGCGCAGTCGTCATCGCGACACCGGCCGTCATCAGCGCCCCGTGTCAGCGCGGGGAAGAGCTCATCCTCCTCGGTTTCGAGATGCGATCGAAGCTCTGCCGCCAGATGCGCCATCGTGTCCGCAACTTCGTACAGGCGCGAATCTTCTTCTCCGTGCGAGCTCGCCACTTTGCGGGTAAGCTCCACCAGGCGGGGCAACTCGCGTCGGAGGTAAGCGTGATGGCTGTCGACGATGTGGTCCACGAGCTCGGGAGTAGAGAGGCTTGCAGGGTTCGGCACGGAACGGTCGCTCGGGCCGGCCGCACCCACGTTCAGCATTACGACAAGCGCATCCACGTCGATGCCCTTCTCGTGTGCAGCTTCCGCAAGCGGCTTGTTTCCTTCGCAGCAATAGTTGATGCCGAACGACTCGAACACCCGTGCGAGGGAAGGGGTTTCGACTACCAGATCGGCGACGATATCATTTTTTCGGATACTGCGTGTCAGCATGCAGTCCTCCTGTTGTCTTCTTCGGTTTACGGATCAAGTCCATATCTACGCGAAGCAGTCTATCTTTGCCCGGGGAGTAAAAAAATGATCTGGATCAATTCTTGAGTAAATGTGTTATACTATGCCTGTATGTCCGCCAAAAAGAGCTCGAACAGTGCGGGCACTATCTGTCCGCACCAGATTGTCAATCACAGTTGTTTTTTCTGCACCCGCATCCCGGCCGAATACCGACCACATCTGCGCGAGTTTTTGCAGCCGGTGAGCTATGAGACCGGGGACTGCCTGTTTCGCGAAGGAGAGGCGGCGCGCGGCGTTTGGTCGATCTGCCGGGGACAGGTACGGCTGGAACGGTACGGGGACGAGGGACGTCCGCTGGTGACGCGGATCGTTCATTCGGGGGGTCTGATCGGCTATCGCTCGGTGCTCGGACGCACGCGCGTTTACGGGACCGCAATGGTGACCGAGGACGTACGGGGGGTGTTTCTGCATGGTACCACCTTCGAAGAGCTGTTTGCGCGGGAGCCTTCGTTTCGTGTTGCGGTCATGGCACGGATGGCCGAGGATCTGGAGCACGCCGAGTCGCTGGCGGCGAGCATGGCCTACAACGATGCGCGCTCGCGGGTGTTGGCTGCTCTGGCTGAGTTCCGCCGAGTGCGCGAGCAGGTGGTCGGCAGCCTGGCCGGATGGGAGTTCAAGATCCCACGCAAGGACCTCGCCGAGCTCACCGGCTTGACTGTTGAGGGCGTAGTACGGACTCTCAAGAAGCTCGAAGCCGACGGCGTGCTGGAGATTACCGGACGCCGGCTCAAGGTGGTGGACCCGCAGGCGGTCCGCGAGCATTGCCTTCACCACTGTACCGAGCGCCAGCCGTTCAACTCTCAATCGGACTGCTACTGCGTGTTTGACGACCGTCTGCCCACCGATCATGAGGAGCGGTGACGGCGCAGCTTGCTACCTCGGAGCTTGCTACTGCGCAGCTCGCTACTGCGGAGGGGCTTCCGGCTTTTTGAGGCGTACCAGCGTGGCACCCCAGCCGCCGCGCGGGCTCGATGCCAGTTCGTAGCTATCGACTATCTCCATCCGTTCCAGTGTGTGGTGAACGGTGCGGGCAAGCACGCCTTTTCCCTTCCCATGGATCACGCGTACCTCGAGAATGCCCTTTTCCAGGCATGCCTGCAGGTAATCTTGCACAAGGTCCTTCACTTCGCGGGGTTGGAACAAGTGCAGGTCAAGCTCACCGTCTATGGGGTATTCTACCGGTTCCATGATTCCGGTAACGATTCAAGCATAGCCGCGCGAAGCGGTCAACGGCCTGCGGATGTCGATGCGCTTACGGCGCATCAACCGCAGTTGAATGCCCGGCCCGGTTGAAAGCTCAGTCCGCTGTGGTACAATGCGCCCGGACTGGAGAGAGACGTTTATGGATGCAGTTGTTCAGATAGTCAACCGAGCCAACCAGCGCGGTGGGCGAATGCTGTCGCTGGTGGACCTCCTCGAAGCAAAGACGCTTGACCTTGATCAGGCCGCCTGGCTGGTGGCGCAGATTGAGCGCGGGGCGTCGTTTCTGGTCGGCGCCAACCCCGGTGGCGCCGGGAAAACGACGATCATGGGAGCGTTGCTGGGGATGCTGCCGAACGTTGCCCCGGTTCACCTTGCCGGGCGCGGCAATAGCTGGCGCCGAGCCGCGGCCGGCGATTGTGTTGTCGCCTATGAGATCAACACCGCCCCATACGAGGCTTATATCTGGGGTTCCGAGCTCGTTACCTTCACGCGCCTCGGGCGCCAAGGGTGCCGTATCGTTTCCAACTTGCACGCCGACACGCTGGAAGAGGCTCACGACCAGATTGTCCTCCAGTGCGGGGCTGATCCTGAGGACTTTCTGGCCTTCGATCTCTTCCTACCGATTACCGTCAGCCGCTTCGGCGCCCGCAGTCGTTACGTGGAGCGTATCTGGGCGGCCGCTGACGGTGAGTGGCAGCCGGCCGAGCCGGCGGTGGAACCGGGCAGCCGCGAAGCCGAGATCGCGGCCTTTCTGGAACAGAGCGTCGCCGACGGCCTCCGGAGAGTCGAGCAGCTCCGCAGCGCCTGGCTGAACCGAGATTAGCGCATAAACAGCCCACCGTTTACGTCGATGGTTTCGCCGGTGAGGAAGTCGTTCTCCAGGACAAACCGCACCGTCGCGGCAATGTGGTCCGGGCTGCCGTTGCGCTTGAGCGGGCATTTCTCGGCAAACTGTTTCATTCGCTCCGGTGTAGAGACTTTCTCGTGGAAGGGCGTGTCGATGACGCCCGGAGCCACCGCGTTCACGCGGATGTCCGGGGCAAGCTCGGCCGCCGCACCGCGCGTAAAGGTGTCGACGGCGCCTTTGCAGGCTCCGTAGATGGTGGCCGAAGGGGCGCCGTGGCGCGCTGCGATCGAGCTCAGGTTGATCACACACGGGTCGCTTCCGTTCTTGAGTAACGGCAGGCACAGGGAGGTGATCAACATGGTCGAGAAGGTGTTCAAGCGGAAGGTCTCCTCCATCAGCTCCCACTCCAGCCTATCGCCGATTGGGTTGCGCCGTATCAGCCCACCGGCGTTGTTCACCAGTACGTCCAGCCGGGAAGTCTTGGTCTTGAGCTCGTTCACGAGCTGGGTGCAGCCTTCCTCTGTCGTAACGTCCGCCTGAACGAGATGCGCCGTCCCGCCGGCGGCCCCGACCTCATTCGCCACTTCGCGTGCCGGTTGCTCAGAGCTGTTGTAATGCACGAAGACCGTGTTGCCTTCGGCAAGCGTGCGTGCGGTGGCCGCCCCGATACCGGTGCTGGCCCCTGTGATCAAGATAGTCTTGTTCAAAACGTCCTCCGTGGTGGGGATTGTTGTGTGCGCGTTATCCCCGCCGGACTCACGCGCGTGAGCCTCAACGGACTGGCAGCCGTGTGGCGGGGCCTGTCTATCGTAACGGAGCTTGCGCGAGAGTTCAACCGTGAACGGTCCGCGCCCGGCTCCCCGGAAAGCGAAGCGATGCGAAAACGAGCCCGCCGATGAGCGGAAGCCCGCCCAGGACAACCATCCAGAGGCGGAACGCGGTCTCTGTGCCCCCGAGCGCGTCGATCGCGGCGCCTGAGATCAGCGGGCCAAGTGCCCCAAGACCGATGCCGGCCGTTGTGAAGACCCCGAACACCAGGCCGCGGTTACGTTCGGTTGTGGTGTCGGCCACAATGGCTTCAATCGATGGAATCGTGGCCGCCTGGCCAACACCCATCAGCAGATAGATCGGTATCAGCGTCAGCGGGCCGCCCACCGCGGTAGCGGCAATCGTCAGGCCGTAGAACATAAGCGAGCTGCTTACCAAGCGCTTGCGTCCGAGGCGGTCGGAGAGCACGCCGACCAGCGGTTTAACGAAGATGCCGGGAAGGTACAGGAGGAACAGAAAGAAACCGGTTCGGGTGCTGTCGGCCAGCACCACGGTCAGAAAGAAGTCCGAGATGTCGAGGATGCTCCACATTGCGATCTCGCGCAGGCAGGCGATAGCCATGATCATCGTGAGAACAACCACGCTGAGGCGAGTGTGGGTCACAGAGCTCTCTCGGTCGTGAGCGGCCGGTTCATGATCGGGGAAAGCCGTATCGCCGTGAGATGGCTCGGCGGCTGCCGGGCCCGCATCAGAGGGCGGCGGGATGAAGTACCATGAGGCGATCCCGATCGCAACGCCGGCGGCGCCGAACACGAGCGCAACCTGCTGCCAGGTGAAGCCGAGTGCGCCGGACAGCAAGCCGGTGACCAAGGGAGCGAAGGCAAACCCTACCGCGGCTCCGATGCCCGAGATGCCGAGCACCATCCCTTTGCGGGTAGGGTACAGGCGGGTGATCAGTACGTTGGCAATCGGGTGGTACACGCTCCCGCCGAACGCAGCCAGGGCCCATAGCAGGTGCATTTGGGTGATGCCGTCGGGCCCTACGGTGCTGAATCCGGCGACTGCTACGCCGTTCAGAACCATGCCGCTTGCCAGGGTCAGGCGTGCGGAAACCCGGTTGGTCAAAACCCCGAACAACAGGTTCCCGGCAGCATACACCGCGAGGTAGGTGGTCTTCATCGCGGTTATGGCGGAGATGGTGTCGGCGCCGAAGTAGCGGCGCATCTGGTCGTTGAGCGGGCTCAGGAAGATGCTGTACCCATGGATCATCCCGTGGAGCACTGTGACGGCCAACACCGCTCCCATCGCCGCGGTTGCGTAGCGTGAGTCGAGAAGAGTTATATGCCTACGGGGCCGCTCCGAGGGTCTCATGCGTATACTGTCTGTTCCGAACTCGCTCGATTGTAGAAGGAAGCGGCATGCGGGGCAACGGGTGCGGTTGCGGTTTTCGTTGCAGGGGACCTCACTGTGCTGTAAGATACTCGTATGGCTACGTTTTGCCCGCGCATGCTGTCAACGATGCTACGAACGATGCTCGGAGCTGCCGCCGTGGCGCTGTTGACAGCGGTGACGGCCCATCCTTCCCTCGCCGTGCCGCGCGGGCAGGAGCCGGAGCGCCCAACGGTCGCCCTGGTTCTCAGCGGCGGCGGAGCGTGGGGAGCGGCTCACATCGGCGTGCTCGAAGTACTGGCTGAAAATGATATCGAGTTTGATATGATCGCCGGAACCAGCGCGGGAGCCGTCGCCGGAGCTTTTTACCTCGCGGGCTACGACACCGACGGACTCAGCCGGCAGCTTGCCGAGCTGAGCTTTTTTCAAGTGTTACGCCCCTCGTTCGGCGGGCTCGGGTTTTTCCGCATTGAGCCGGTGGAAGAGTACTTTGCCGAACGGCTCGATTACGACCGGCTCGAGGATCTCCCCA
>PUNW01000401.1 GCA_003552665.1 Spirochaetaceae bacterium
AGGATAGACCCCGAATAAGTCATCGCAAGCGCTCCACGCTCATCGTCGCTCCCGTGCTCGTCCACCTCTTCCATATTCAGCACCTGGATCTTCTCTTCAAACACTCGCTTCTTCTCGAGCCATGCCTGCGCAATGAGCTCGACCGACTCGTCAGTATTCGGCAGGCCCGAGGTTCCGGTTATCTGCCGAATGTGGTCCTGCACTTCTTCCGGTACCTGGTCTAGATACTCTCCCATCGTGTTCCTCCTCGTGAGCGAGCTGCTGATTCCGATGCCGGTGTTACGCCTGCATCTGCACCCGTTACGCTCAATTGTACCCTCGACGATGCGTCGAATTCCGGGGGCCGGAAGGCGTACGGCACGGTATCTCGCTTGGTATCTCTGTATTAATGATAACACCTCGGATGATCTTCGTGGCTTCGCAGCGGAGTCTTGTTCGTAAGCACGATCTCTGCGCCTATCGCGCGCTCCACAACCTCGTCCTCGGGAGTGCAGTCGTACACCGTGAGGCTCCCCTGTTTATGTGCTGTCGGTAGCTGTTCCTCAAGCCTATACCCCTTGCCGCCGGCGCTGCAAGCACCCACAGGCGCTGTGAGCACTCATCGGCGCTGTGAGCGCTGCCGGCGATGCGAGCGCTGCCGGAGGACTTCCGAAAAACCGGCCAAGCGCGTATAGTGAGGGCCATGAAGAACCAGGCCAACCAGGCTGCGGTAATCAGCCGCATAGCTATCATCGGCGCGGGCGGGCTGGGCGCCGTGTACGCGAGCTACCTTGCAGCTCTTGCCGAACTGGAGGTGGTGTTCCTGGCTGAGCACCCGCGTGCCGAACGCATCGAGCGTGACGGTGTGTTTGTGAACGACAAAGCGCTCGGCGTGGGAGTGCAGCGCCCGACTGCCGTCGGTGAACCGTATGATCTGGTAATCGTGGCGGTCAAGCATCCGCAACTGGAAGAAGCGATCGAGATGATTGCCCCTGCGGTGGGGCCGAATACGCTGATCCTTTCGGTACTAAACGGAATAGACAGCGAGGAGCGTCTGGCGGCCCGCTACGGGTGGCAGCGTGTCCTCCACGGGGTGGCGCTGGGCATCGATGCGCTGCGAACCGGAAACCGAATTGTCTATCAGTCTCAGGGGAAGCTCTATCTTGGCCGCGCGGGCAACGAGCCGCCCGAGCCTGAAGTGTCCGCAGTGGCCGCCCTTCTCGAGCGCAGTGGTCTGACCGTGGAGGTGCCGGCCGACATGCTCCGCATATTGTGGTGGAAGTTCATGATCAACGTCGGTATCAACCAGACCGCAGCGGTCCTGGGGATGCCGTTCGGCGAGTTCCGCGAGAACCCGCATGCCATGCGTCTTATGGACACTGCGATGCTCGAGGTAATCGGCATCGCCCAACGGTTGAAGATCGATCTGAGCTCAGCGGATGTATCTCGTTGGCACGAGATCATGCAGGGGCTCGCGGCCGACGGGAAGCCGTCGATGCTGCAGGATGTGGAAGCGCGGCGCAAGACCGAGGTGGAGATGCTCGCCGGCACCGTGTTACGGCTCGCCGAAGAGGCCCATGCCCCGGCACCGCTGAACGCGGTGCTGTTCGATATGCTGCGGGCCTTTGAGCACCGCTACGGCGCCGCGTAGCGGCCGAACGCTCGAGGCCCGGTGTGTTGCGGACTCCAGTCCCCATAAGAACGGTCGCGCTGAGCCTGCTTCTTCTAGCGACCGTACCGGGATGGCTATCAGCCTATGCAAACCACGCGCGCGACAGTAAAAGCCGGCTGAACGCGGACGGGCTCATCACAGAAATTGAAATAGAAGGGATCGAGCGCACCCGCCCTCAAACCGTGCATCGGATTGCTCGCGTGGAGCCTCCGGTTGCAGTCTCGGAGCTCGACCTCGAAGGCATTCAACGCCGCCTGCAGCGAAGCGGCCTCTTCCAGGACGACATCACCGTCGCAGTTCGACCTCGAGCGGCGGCCCCCGACTCCTCGGCCGCCTCAGAGTTTGTGCTCTCTATTAAACTGCAGGAACGCTGGACACTGCTCCCACTTCCGTTTGGAGCCGTCACAAGCTCAGGTTGGACGGCCGGCTTTGCTCTGTACGAGGCCAATCTGTTTGGAACCGGGACCATGCTCCTGACAGCGGCCTCAATCTCCCACAGCGGCCGCCAGGTCTTTCTCAGCCTTGGGGGGCACGGGCTCCGCCGCGGCCGAACGGCGCTTTCAATCAGCGGTGCCGCCGGCACCGATGAGCGTGAAACGGCCCTTGCCGGCGAAGACCCGTACGAGCGATACCGGAGACAACACCTGCAGGCGCAACTCGGCCTGCGATACGAGCTCCGCGAAGGGCTTGAGGCCGGAACAACAGCCGCCCTCCAGATCGCAGAGGTCGACGAAGGCCGATCCGCGGCGATCCGACCGCCGAGCAGCGCCGCGGCCTATCGTCAGGGTTTCAGACTATCGTGGGATCCGCGGGAGTATCACGAGTACTTTCTCCGCGGGCCCGCCGCGCGTATTTCTTACCATCGTGGATTCGCACTGGAGGGGATCGACAACTACGACGTGGTGGCTACCGACCTGCAGTACAACCGTCCGCTTTTAGCCGATGGCAGACTGGGATTCCGCGTTCGAGGGGAGATCGGCTCAACTCCACGTGTTTTTCTGCAGTCGCTCGGCGGGGTAGGGTTTCGAACTCTGCCGGGTAATCAGGCTCGAGCCGACCGGTACGCAGCGGCGGCAGCGACGTACGAGCATCGGATTGCTAAGCTCTCATGGGCAAGCATTACGCTGCTTGGATTCGGCGAGGCCGGCGTGTATCAACCACAGGACGCACTCGAGCGGTTTCACGGACCGGGGGCGGGGTTTCGCGTCTATCTCAGCCGGGTCGCAGTCCCCGCACTCGGTCTGGACCTCGCCTACAACTGGAAGGTCGATGAATGGTTTGTCAGCCTCGCGTTGGGGCTGATGCCCTAACTCCTGCACGTGTTAGCGTGTTCGCCCGAGGCTTGACCAGGAGAGGCCGCCTCGCTATATTGTATTTGAAACCCATAAGGGACCATAGGGGTGCCGTCAGCGTTCGCGCGGGCTGAGATCATACCCTTGAACCTGACCCGGGTAATACCGGCGGAGGAAATGGCAGTTGTCATAATCCCTACCACCT
>PUNW01000286.1 GCA_003552665.1 Spirochaetaceae bacterium
GAGAGAGTGGGATTCGAACCCACGGAACCTTTCGGTTCAACGGTTTTCAAGACCGCCTCCTTCGACCGCTCGGACATCTCTCCGTGAATGCCAATTGAGACTCAAACTATATCGACTGGGCTTTCAATTGTCAACGCCCGGCAGCTCAGGAGCTCACGCGCCGACTGCCCGCCCCCCTGCTTTTATAGTATCCCTCCCGAGACTCCACCGTCAAATGGCGCTACAGCTCCCAGTCGGCCGGCTTGCCCATTGTGTTTCGAGGGAGCTCAGGTCCAAACCGGTAGACCGCCGGCCGTTCCGGGGCTGAGAGCCGAGCGCTCACGTACTCCCTGAGCTCGGCCTCCAGCGCCGCTTCGTCGGTGGGCGCCCCCGGGACAATGAACGCCTTCAGGCGCAAGCCGGACTCGCCGTAAAACGCGCGCACCGCCGTTTCCGCAACCGCGGGGTGCTCAGCGAGCACACGCTCTACCCGCCCCGGATACACATTCACGCCGCCGACCTGAATCGCGCCGTCCCGTCGCCGCACCGGAACAAACCGGCGCTCGTCGTGCCACTCCACCTCGTCAGGAAGCGTCACCACCTCCGCTGCGGCGGGCGGGCCGGCATCCGCGCCGGGGTGGCCCCCGCGATCGCGCTTCAGGCCTTTGCCTGCCCGGCGCCACCACGGGAGAAGTGTGTACGCAGCGCCGTCCTGTTCGCGATAGCCGATCCCCGCGGTCTCGGTTGAACCGTAGACCTCCACCAACCGACATCCGGCGGAGCGCAGGTCGGCGGCCAGATCCGGGGGGCAGGGTGCGGTGGAGGAAACCACCGTCACCCCCGGGCCCGGGAGCAGCCCGCGCCCGCGAAGCTGCTCCAGCACCGCCGGGAGAGTCACGAGCAGCTCGCCGGAGCGGCCCAAGGCTTGCATTGCCAGCCCTCCGAACTCGACGAGCGTCGCCGCTGCCGGCCCCTCGGCGTGGGTGCTGACCTCGGCGGCGGACTCTCCCGCTCCCGCCGGCTCACACCCATACCAGTCGGGTAGCAACGCCTCAAAAAGATACCCGTAGATATGATGCGACGGTACGGTGCTGACAATGCGCTGCGGGCGACCGAGAAGCTCCGCGAAGAACGCCACCTCACGCTCGAGCTCGGCACGCTGATGGGTATGCAGGGTGCGCCCGCCTGTGCTTCCGGAGCTGAAAAAGCTCACCCTTGGCGATTCCGACTCGGCAACGAGCCGGGCCCACTCCGCGATCGTAGGCCGACGCACGAGCTCATCCTCCGCACCGCTCTCGTACAGATGAAACATCGTGGCGACCGTTCCCGCTACGCTCATGAACTCGAAGGAATCCATCCCGAATCCGTCGGGACCGAGTTGCTGGTGCAAGCCGATTGCACCACGGAGGTGGAGCGGATCGCTATGCCGCAATCGAGCGAGCTCCGCGGCGGTCAGGTCGCGCAGCACCCGCTGAATGGTCTCGAATCGAGCCGTGATCATCGCCTGCCGAGCATAGCCCCCGGGCTACCGCCGGTCAACGGGGCCCGCCGAGGCCGGGCGTTCGGTTATGAGGTCCGGGGAAAACCGCGTCTTATTTCGTCGGAATTTTGCGGGATAGTTAACAGGGGGTCGCTGCGACATTGTTAACACTGGAAGGCGCGCCGGGGAGCGATTGATGTTAACAATGCGGATGCTGAGAGGTGCTAACAACGACGCAAAATTTCGACGGAAAAAGGCGTGACTATCCCACCGAGCAGATGCACTTCGATGGAGAGCGTGCGTTGACAGAGGGGTGGGTTTCAAGCTACAAGACTCCTGGTGAGTGGCGGCCGATTGGTGCCGCACGCGTCCTCAGTTTCGGTGCCGACCCGCTTCCCTTTTTCGCCGGCTGGTATACAGTTTTGGTAGTGCAAACCGTTTGAACCGGGGGCCCGCTATGACAACAACGCCGACATCACTCCTACCACGAGAGATTCAGAAGCACATCGATGAGCGCAACTGGCGCGCAATAGCCACCTACAGCAAAGCCTGGCCTGACTTTGAGATCGTGGCACCCGAAGTGGTTGACGCCATGCTCGAGCTGGACAAGAACGACCGCGTGCTGTTCTTCCGCGCCCTTCCGACCGATCTTGCGGTTGAGGTGTTCGCTCTGCTTGACGCCGACACCAGCGACCGGCTGCTGGTCGAGCTGACGGACGCTGAGACTCGTGAGCTCCTCGCCAATCTGGACCCGGACGATCGCACCGAGCTTCTCGGTGAGCTTCCGGGCCAGGTCACGCAACGGTTGCTGACGCTGTTGAGCCCCGAAGACCTGCGCGAGGCACGGCGCCTGCTCGGCTATCCCGAAGAGAGCGTCGGGCGCCTGATGAACCCCGACTATTTGGCGGTGCGCTCGGACTGGAAGATCGACCAGGCGCTCGCCCATATCCGTGAGTTTGGACACGATATCGACACCATCAGCATGCTGTATGTCACGGAACGATCCGGGCGTCTGGTGGACGCGCTCTCACTGGAGAGCCTTGTGCTGGCCGACCCGGAAGCATCGTTGCGCAGCATCATGGACTATTCCTTTGTGTGCATCAGAGCTTACGAGGACCGCGAGGAGGCCGCGCGTCTGATGAAGCGCTACGAGCGGGAGGTGCTTCCTGTGGTGGATTCGCGCGACATCCTCCTCGGGATCATCACGTTCGATGACGCGCTCGAGATTGCCGAGGCTGAGGCGACCGAGGACTTTCACCTTACCGCGGCGGTAACCCCGCTGAAGCGCGGGTACTGGGAGACCTCGGCCTGGGGCCTGTTCCGCAGTCGAATCGGATGGCTCGCAATCCTGGTGTTGGTCAATCTCATCTCCTCCGGAGTGATCGCGAGCTACGAGGCCACGCTCGAGGCCGCGGTGGCGCTGGCGTTCTTCATTCCGCTGATTATCGACACCGGTGGTAACGCCGGCTCGCAGTCGGCCACGATCATGATTAGATCGATGAGTATCGGCGATGTGAAGCTCGACCAGTGGTTCCGTGTCCTGCTCAAGGAGCTCTCAATCGGGATTGCGATCGGAGCGGCGCTCGGGCTGATGGGCATGGTGCTCGGCATTTTCAGAGGCGGCCACCTGATTGGAATGGTGGTGCTGGCCACGATGCTCACGATGCTGGTGCTCACCAACCTGATCGGCATGATTCTGCCGTTCCTGCTCACCCGCGTGAAGCTCGATCCGGCGATCGCGAGCGGACCGCTGATCACCTCGATTGCCGATGCGGTGGGCCTGGTGATCTACTTTGGGTATGCCAACATGATCCTAGGGCTGTAGACGGTAGCCACAGCCGGCTAGATCAGGCGAGCCGGCGGTCGAGGACGTAGCGGAGGAACTGTACGATCGGGCGCCAGGCCTCGCGGCCGTAGCTGCCCGACTTCACCCAGGCCTGGGGAATGCGGCGCTCGTCGAAGAAGTGATAGACCATGCGGTCGCGACGCTCAAGCTGCTCGAGGGTAAGCTTCAGCGGCTCGGTGGAGGGGAGCTCATCGTACTCGTACGGGTCGACTCCCCCGAGCACGATCGCCAGATCGGCACTTCCATAGCCGGAGAACTTCGCCAGCCCCACCTGCAGTTTTTCGAGGTACAGCGCTTCCTCGCCCGCTGCGATTGGGATATCCAGATCGCTCGCCACAAACGACTCGTGCAGGCTGCCGTCGGGCAGTCGCGGCTCGCGATCGAGCGGCCAGCCGTGCGCCATGTGGATGCTCAGGGTCAGAATGCGGTCGTCGCCACGACAGAGCGGAGCCGTTCCGTCTCCCTTGTGCGCGTCGAGATCAATGATCCAGAGCCGGCGAACATGCTCCTCGGCGAGCAGGCGCCGGGCCGCGATCACCACGTCGTTGACCACGCAGAAGCCGTCGGGGGCGCCGTGCTTGGCGTGGTGGAACCCCCCGCCGAGAAAGTAGCAGAAACCGCTCTCGAGCCCGATGCGCGTGCACTGATAGGTGCCGGCGCACGCCCTGAGCAGATCATTGAACAGTCCCGCAAGCGGCAGGCTCGCCTGGGCGGGATCGTAGCGATGGTAGCGGCCCTCGGAATCGATGAGCTCGAAGGCGGTGATCAGCTCCTGGGTGACCTGAGGGGAGAACAGGCGCTCCACGTACTCAGGTGCGTGTACCCGCAGCAGATCCTCCTTGGTGATGGCATGCTCGATTGCGCCTCGATACCACTCCTCTCGCCGTGCAGCGAGCTGCTCGTCCCGCAGTAGGTCCTCGACGACTCGGTCTGATGTTGAAGCGAAGGCCGGCACGGCGATGCCGTAGCGCGCCAGCTCATTGCGGTGCTCGGGTACGTGTAGGATCATAATTCAGCGCCTGCCGGGTGTTCCGAATCGTTCGATATAGTTTTCCACTATCTGGAGATCGGCGGTGTCGATCTTCTCTCGGTAGCGCTCGAGATACCCCTCGTCAAAGCGCAGCGCCGAGTATAGCAGCCATTTCGATTTGTCCTGTTTGATGCGCCCGAGCCGCCGTTGCCACGAGCGCCCGGTCCGCCGGCTTTCGGCGATCAGGTCGTCTCCAACCCGCTGATAGGCGCGGTAGGCTTCAAGATAAGCCTGAAACAGCCGGTCGAGCTCGGCCTCTTGAAACTCTCCGTCGGGCGCAAGCCGCGGATAGACCGCCACCACATCGCGCTCGGCGATGAAGTCGGGATCCGGAAAGCGCTCCCGGTTGAGGCTCCAGAGGTCGGGCCAAAGGTGCTCGTCGTCCCAGTAGCGTCGCGAAAGGGTGTAGAAGGTATCACCCCAGCGCACGAAGTGGGTGAACTCCACCTCGCGCGCATCGGGATCCCGCAGCTCAGGCTCGGGAGGCGGTTCCGGTTCGGGCTCCGGCCAGATGCGCTCGAGCACGCCGACCGCCGCCGGAGCCTCCCGCGGCCACAGCCCTTCGGGCAGCCCCGGGCCGCGTACGAGGTACACAATCGCCAGAACATCGAGTAAGCCTATTATGATCATCATGATGATCACATGGCGACGTCCTACGCGATAGGTCTCGAGGTTCCTGATTGCTTCAGCACGCAATAGCTCGGACTGTAGCCCGCTCATGGTTGGTCCTTGTTCTTCAATGATAGTAAAAACCGACCCCAGTAGCAATCGCGGCGCGCGCTAATCGATGGGGTATTGGGTGTCGAGGAGCAACTCAAGCACGCGCTCGAGGTCATCAGGTGAGAGGTAGCTGATCTCGATAGAGCCGCGATGATTGCTGCCCTTCATCGTAACCTTGGTGCCGAAGCGCTCGATCAGTCGCTGCTCGATCTGCTGCAGCTCAACCGGCTTGGCGCCGCCGCCGTGACTGCCGCTCGCGGAGCCCGACCCGGCGCTGCCCCCGGTCGCGCCCGCGCGGCCGGAGCCGTTGTCACCGGCCGGGGCCTGGGTGCCTCCGCCTGCGGCGCCGGGCGCGCCGGCGTGGAGCGTTCCCCCGGCGGCGAGGAGCTCGACCTGTCGTACCGAGAGCCCTTCGTCGACAACTCGGCGATACAGCGCAAGCTGCTCCTCGCGATCCTTCAGCGATAGGAGCGCGCGGGCGTGTCCGGCGCTGAGCGTTCCGGCGCTGAGCGCTTCGCGCAACTCTTCCGGAAGCTTCAGCAGGCGGATGCTGTTGGCCACCGATGAGCGATTCATACCCAGACGCTTGGCAAGCTCATCCTGTGTGAAACCGGCCGATTCCTGCAGCGATTTCAACGCCATCGCCTGCTCGATTGGATTGAGGTCCTCACGATGGACGTTTTCGATCAGCGCGATCTCGAGCTTCTCTTGCGTGCTGAAGCTGCGAACGAGGACCGGGATCTGCGCGAGCCCGGCGATGCGGGCCGCCCGGTAGCGCCGCTCGCCGGCGATGATGTCGTAGTCACCGTCCTCGCTCTGCTCGGCCAGAATCGGCTGCAATACACCCTGCGACTCGATGGAAGCGGCGAGCTCCCGCAGGGCGGTCTCGTTGAACTGTTTGCGGGGCTGATCGGGATTAGGACGGAGCCGGTCGATCGACACCTCGATGATGCCGACCGCATGCTCGCCCTCGTCGCGGATCTCGCGTTCGAGCGCATCCTTGCTGCTCTCATCGACTACGTCCTTACCCTGCAGCAGCGCATCGATGCCGCGTCCGAGTCGTCGCTTAGCCACGAGCGAGCACCTCCTGCGCCAGCTGTTCGTAGGCGCGCGCGCCGGTAGAGTCGCGGTCGTACAACGAGATCGGCACTCCGTGCGAAGGCGCCTCCGAAAGCCGCACGTTGCGCGGGATGATCGTACGAAACACCTTGTCCCCAAAGTAGCCGAGCACCTGCTCGACTACCTCCTGCGCGAGGCGCGTACGCCCGTCGTACATCGTGAACAGAATTCCGAACAGCGTGAGGCGCTTGTTGTAGGAGCGCTGCACCGCGTTGATGCTCTCGAGGAGCTGCGTGAGCCCCTCCATCGCGAAGTATTCGCACTGTAGCGGCACAATCACGTTGTCGGCGGCGACGAGGCCGTTGAGGGTCAGGATGCCGAGTGAGGGCGGGCAGTCGATATAGATATAGTCGAACGAGGAACGTAACGGGGCGATTGCCTCATGCAGAAAGCGCTCTCGGTCTTCCTCGGTCACGAGCTCCACGTTGGCGCCCGAAAGGTTCAGACTCGATGGAATCAGGACGAGATTCTCAAGCTTGGTGCGGCACAGCACTGCCTGCGGCTGCACCTCGCCGCTCATGATCTCGTAGATTCCCTGCCCGTTGTTGCTGCAGCCGACGCTGCTGGTGAGGTTCCCTTGCGGATCAAAGTCCACCAGCAGGACGCGCTTACCGGCCTCCGCCAGATAGGCGCCGAGATTCGCCGCAGTGGTGGTTTTGCCTACGCCGCCTTTCTGATTCGCAAAAACCGTTATCATGCCCATAGCGAGATTGGGGCCCAGTATACACGAATCGCCCCGTCCTGCCTATTATTCAGCCGCGCTGATCGGGCTCTCGGTCCGTCGAGACCGAGCCGATACAGCGAGAAGCGCAGACAGATATAGCCGCCAAGGTTGAAGCGATGTTCGGAGTAGTCCCATAGCATCGATCGGTACGCGCGGTGCATGATCGAACCGGTCACAAGCTCGAGCGCTTCCGGATACGGCAGGACCGCCAACGGCTCGTAGAGATAATGAATGATCAGTCCGCCGAAGCCGAAGACCGGGATAAACGGCCCGTAGAGAAATCCGGAGTTCACCGGCCGACCGTAGTTAATCGAGCGTTAGCTCGACTCGACAATCCATCCGAGAAAAGAAGCTGCGCTTAAGTACAGCAACAGCTCGACTATGATCTCCATCGGACGCTCGTTTTGTGTCGCATTTCTGCAAATATATTGACCTCGGATTGAATATTTATCAATAATGCGCCAGTTCCATTAACCAAGGAGCGAGCTCGTATGAAGAGATCTACCGCCGTGTCGGTGGCGATTGTGCTGGCCGCCGCGGTGCCGGTTGTCGGCTGGCCGCATCGACGGCGTGGTCGGCGAGCCGTTCACCGACGAGCATTACGGCATCGCGGTTCCGCTCCGGCGCGATGTGTCATGCTCGACCTGGCGAAGGAGGGGATAACGTTGGTGGTGGTCTCGCATGAGATGGGCTTTGCCAGAGCGGCAGCCGATACGGTAGTATTTATGGACGAGGGTGAAATCGTCGAGCTCGGCACTCCCGCGGAGGTGTTCGATCAGCCGAAGGAAGCGCGAACGCAACGCTTTCTGCAACATGTCTTGTAGATTTATGACCTTGGGTGCGGCACTATCAATTTGAATTTCTGCTGTGATGTATTATGATTTAGAGTTACTGTGGCGATAAGGATAATAGCAGTATGAAAAGTCAGGCAGGAACGACCTCCAATAGGAACAAGCTTCTCGATAGACGGGTAATGCGGGAGTTCCCGAAGGCGGAGCTACACCGGCATCTGGAAGGAACCTTTTCGCTTGAAACCCTTCACGCCATCTCGCTCAAGAACGAGTTGCCGTTGCCGAAGGACTTCAACGAGTTCAAGCAAGAGGTGCAGTTTCCCAAGGACTCTGAGCCGGATTTCCTGAAGTTCCTTTCCAAGTTTAAGAACGACTGGTATCGCTCTCTGGAGGATGTGGAGCGCATCACCTACGACTCGGTAAAGGAGTTCGCCGATGACGGCCTGTTCTATATCGAGGTCCGCTTCTCGCCGGAGCACTTTGCGTATTACAACAACTTCGACCGCCGTGAGGTAACCAAGCTGATCGTCGCGGCGGGGAACGCCGCAGGCAAAGAGATTGACTGCGACGTGCGCTACCTGATCACCTTCAACCGTATGAAGCAGGACCAGCACCAAATGATCGAGCTCTATCGCGAGCTGCTGCGCATGGAGCTGCCGGAGATCGTCGGTGTGGACCTCGCCGGCGATGAGATCAACTATCCGCCCGAGCTCTTCACCGAGTTCTTCTCGACGGTGAACCGCGACGGAATCTACCGCGCGACCGTGCACGCGGGCGAAGTAACCGGGCCGGACCAGATCTGGCGCTCCCTCAAGAGTCTGGGTGCTTCGCGCATCGGCCACGGGACCTCGATTGTCGACGACACCGAGCTGCAGAGCTTCGTGATCGATGCGAATATCGTCCTGGAGCAGTGCATCACCTCAAACTATCAAACCGGCTCCTGGGTGGATGAGCGTAATCATCCCCTCGGGCGTCTCTATCGCGCCGGTGTCCCGGTTTCGATCAACTCCGACGATCCGTTCATCCAGGACAGCGACCTTACCGACGACTACATCAAGGCGGTGGAGTACTTCGATCTCACGATCGACGACCTCGTGAAGCTCAACGAGATTACGCTCAACGGCGCGTTCGTCAGCGAGGACGACCGGCGGCAGCTCTTCAAAGAGTTCTACGCCCGGCTCGACCGCTTTCGCAAAGCTCATAAGCTTTAAAGACTACCAGGGCACCGGTTGCGACTCTTAGGCGCGCGTAACCTTGCGGAGGGAACTGCCATTACCGAACGCTCCCACCGGCAGCCGGCGGGGCGTCCCTGCTCTCCATTTCATTCTACGTCAAGCCTCTTCAGGCCCGTCTTCAGGCCTGACTGCGAGTGTTCCACGTGAAACATTTTGAACCGCGCGGCTCAACGCATCGAGCTGAGCCGCTTCCACCCGGAAGCGCAGGAGAACGTTCTCGCCATACTCCTCCTCGAGAAGCTCCGCTCCGTGCTCGCCGAGCGCGCGCTGCACGGGATCCAGGTACTCGTAGGTGACGGTGAGCCGCGCAGTGAGATAGGCCACCAACGGGCGCGTGGGCAGCTTCTCGAGCACCGCCTGCGCCGCCTCGGTGTAGGCGCGCACCAGCCCTCCGGTACCGAGCTTGGTGCCGCCGAAATAGCGCACCGTCGTGAGAACGACATCCGCGATTCCGCTTCCCTTCAGCACTTCGAGCGTCGGCCGCCCGGCCGTTCCTTTCGGCTCGCCCGCATCGCTCATGCCGTACTCCTCGGAGACGCTCCCGCCGACCCGGAAGGCGTACACCACGTGCGTGGCGTCCGGATGCTCCGCCTTCACGGCCTCGATCACCGCCCGCGCCTCACCCGGCGAGCTCGCCGGCTGCGCGCGGGCGATGAAGCGTGAGCCTTTGACGGTGAGGGTAAGCTCGGCAGCGGTCCGGGGCACACGTAGTTTGGAATCATCGCTCGTCTTGCTCATTGTTTCACGTGAAACATTGCCCTGCGGACCTGAGGTTTGTCCAGCGCCGGGCGGGCGCTGCGGGGGCCGCGGCTATCACTGCGCCGCCCGGGCGCGCCTCCGGGCGGGCAGGCGCGGCGGAGCGGCGCGGTTCCTTGCCTACTTCTGGTCGCGGCCGACGCCGACCAGGTAGTCGGGGCGCTCGATGTTCACGATGCGCACCCCCATCGTCGCGCGCGACTGCACAGTGATGTTCTCGATTGAGATGCGGATCGCGCTGCCCTGCGAGGTGATCGCGAGGAGCTCGTCCTGCTCCTTGACCGACATCGCGCCGACCACCTCACCGGTGCGCTCGTTGATGCTGTAGGCGATCTGGCCGCGCGTGCCGCGCCCGTGCCGGCTGAATGCGTCGAAGGCGGTGCGCTTGCCGTAGCCGTACTCGGTCACGAGCACCATGTGTTCGTCATGGTTGACGACCACCGCCCCCGCAAGCTCGTCGCCGGCGCTGAGACGAATGCCGCTCACACCGCGGCTCGGGCGACCCATCGGGCGCACGCTGTCCTCCGGGAAGCGCAGTCCGCGACCCTGGCGCGTGACCAGGAACAGCTCATTCTCGCCGCTGGTGAGCATCGCGGTGATTACCGAATCGCCCTCCTGCAGGCTGATCGCGGCAATGCCGCGGGTTTTGGCGCGCGTGAACTCGGAGCTGCGCACTTTCTTGACGATGCCGTGGCGCGTGGCGAGGAACAGGTAGCGGTCTTCGCGGAACTCAGGCAGCGAGACCGAGACCGCCACTTCCTCGTCGCCGGAAACCTGCAGCAGGCCGCGCACATGGTGGCCGCGCGCGGTGCGCGAGCCTTCGGGTATCTCGTGCACCTTGAGCCAGTAGGCTTTGCCGGCGGTGGTGACGAACATGATGTAGTCGTGCGTGGAGCCGATGAAGACCTGGCTGACGAAGTCTTCTCCGCGCAGCGAAGCCGAGTTGCTCCCCTTGCCGCCGCGACCCTGCAGGCGGTAGGCGGACAGCGGAATGCGCTTGATATAGCCGGAGTTGGTGATCACCACGACCATGTCCTCTTTCTGGATCAGGTCTTCGATATCGATGCTCTCGATCTCCTCCGGCACGATCTGGGTGCGGCGCTCGTCGCCGTAGCGCTCGGCAATCTCGCGCGTTTCGCTCTTGATGATATCGAGCACCTTCTGCTCGCTCTCGAGGATGCTCTTCAGCTCGCGAATCAGCGCACGGATCTCCTCGAGCTCGTCGATGATCTTCTGCGTCTCGAGCGAGGTGAGCTTCTGCAGGCGCATATCGAGGATCGCCTGTGCCTGGGCGTCGCTGAGCTCAAACCGGTTCTGCAGCGCCGACTTGGCCTGCTCGACGGTCTTGGACTCGCGGATGATCTGTATGACCTCGTCGATATTGTCGAGCGCGATCTTGAGCCCAATCAGAATGTGCTCGCGCTCCTCGGCCTTCTGAAGATCAAAGCGCGTGCGCCGCAGAACCACCTCTTTGCGGTGGCTCACGAAGC
This sequence comes from Spirochaetaceae bacterium, assembly GCA_003552665.1. Taxonomy (GTDB): domain Bacteria; phylum Spirochaetota; class Spirochaetia; order DSM-27196; family SLAA01; genus B1Sed10-166. The sequence goes on from PUNW01000286.1 coordinate 11,171, forward strand.
ACTCGATCATTCGCCGCAGCGAAAGCGTTTCCGGGCGGCCGTCGACGAGCGCGAGCGCGTTGACGTTGAAGTTTATCTGCAGCTGGGTATGCGCAAACAGGTGGTTGAGGATAATCTTGGGGCTCACGCCCTTCTTGAGCTCGATCACGATCCGCATGCCGTTGCGGTCGCTTTCGTCGCGCAGGTCGCTGATCCCTTCCAGCCGCCGCTCGCGAACCAGGTCGGCAATGCGCGTGATCAGCGCCGCCTTGTTCACCTGGTAGGGAATCTCGCTGACGAGGATGCGGTCACGCCCGCTCTTGGTGCTCTCGATCGCGAAGCGCGCCCGCACCACCACTCGTCCGCGTCCGGTCTTGAACGCGTCGCGGATTCCCTTGCGGCCGTAGATGATGCCTCCGGTCGGGAAGTCCGGCCCTTCGACGATCTCGCACAGCTCGTCATCGCTGATCTCGGGGTTGTCGACGAGGGCACAGACCGCTTCGCTGATTTCGCCGAGATTGTGCGGCGCGATGTTGGTCGCCATGCCAACCGCGATGCCGCTGGCCCCATTGGTCAACAGATAGGGGAACGCCGCCGGCAGCACCCCCGGCTCTTCCATCGTATCGTCGTAGTTCGGCGCGAAGTCGATCGTATTCTTCTTGATGTCGCGCAGCATCTCTTCGGCGGCCGCCTGCAGCTTAGCCTCGGTGTAGCGCATCGCCGCCGGCGGGTCGCCGTCGACCGAGCCGAAGTTGCCCTGGCCGTTCACCATCGGATAACGCATCGAAAACGGTTGCGCCAAGCGCACGAGCGCGTCGTAGATCGACTGATCGCCGTGCGGGTGAAACTTGCCGAGCACATCGCCGACGATACGGCCGCTCTTCTTGTAGGCCTGATTAGCGCGCAGGCCCATCTCGTTCATCGAGTAGAGGATTCTGCGATGAACCGGCTTGAGGCCGTCGCGCGCGTCGGGCAGCGCCCGGCTGACGATGACCGACATCGCGTAATTGAGGTACGATTCCTTGATCTCGTCCTCGATAGCTACCGGAATGACACGTCCGTGAAACTCTTTATCAGCCACGAGCTACTCCTGTTTCGGTCCTGTTTCGGTAAGGCGCGTTTATACGTCGAGGTTTGAAACGCTGAGCGCGTTCTGCTCTATGAACGTCCGCCGCGGCGCAACCTGCTCGCCCATCAAGGTAGTGAAGATCTCCTCCGCCTCCACCGCGTCGTCGAGACGAACCTGAATGATATTGCGCGTCTCAGGATTCATCGTCGTTTCCCACAGCTGCTCGGGATTCATCTCGCCGAGACCCTTGTAGCGCTGCACCGAGATCTTGTCCTCTGACTCGCCGAAGACCTCGGCGACGGCCCGCTCGCGTTCGGCATCGTTGTAGGCATAGACCACTTTCTTCCCGCGCGCAAGCTTGTACAGCGGGGGCATCGCGATATAGACATGTCCGGCTTCCACCATCTCGAACATGTAGCGATAGAAGAACGTCAGCAACAGTGTACGGATGTGCGACCCGTCCACGTCGGCGTCCGCCATCACGATGATCTTGTGATAGCGCATCTTGGTAAGCGCGAAATCGTCGCCGGCCCCGGCCCCGATCGTCTGGATTATGGGGTTGAGCTTATCGTTGGAGAGCACCTTGTCGATCCGGGTCTTTTCGACGTTCAGCATCTTTCCCCACAGCGGCAGGATGGCCTGAAACTCGCGGTCTCTCCCCATCTTGGCGCTGCCCCCTGCCGAGTCACCCTCGACGATATAGAGCTCGGCGCGCCGCGGGTCTTTCTCGCTGCAGTCGGCGAGCTTCCCGGGAAGGCCGCTACTCTCGAGAAAGTTCTTGCGCCGGGTGAGCTCGCGCGCTTTGCGCGCCGCGGCGCGCGCTTTGGCGGCCAGCACCGTCTTTTCGAGAATCGCTTCCGCGACCTTGGGGTTTCGCTCGAAATAGTCGCTGAGCGCCTCGTTCACGGTCGCCTCGACCGCACCCTTCACTTCGCTGTTTCCGAGCTTCGCTTTGGTCTGACCCTCGAACTGCGGTTCGGGTACCTTCACCGAAATCACCGCGGTAAGCCCTTCGCGCACATCGTCCCCGGTGAGTCCCTCTTCGGCCTTCTTGGCGTGCTTCGAGCGCTTGAGAAAATCGTTCAGCGTCCGCGTAAGCGCCGACTTGAAACCGATGAGGTGCGTGCCCCCTTCGCGCGTGTTGATGTTGTTGGCGAACGAGAACATGTTCTCGTTATACCCGTCGTTGTACTCGAGCGCGAGCTCGATCCCGATCTCGTCACGCGTGCGCTCAAAGTAGATCGGCTCTCTATGGATCTTGGTCTTGTTCTTGTTGAGGTACTCCACAAACTCGCGCACGCCGCCGTCGAACTTGAACTCATGCCATTTCTCGGTCGGAAGGCGCAAATCGCGAATAATGATGCGGATGCCCTTGTTCAGAAACGCAAGCTCGCGCAAGCGCTTGGAAAGCAGATCGAAGCTGTAGAACACCGAGTCGAAAATGTCAGGATCAGCCTTGAAGATCGTAACCGTGCCGTGCCGCTCGGTTACCCCGATCTCGGCCACCGGCTTTTCGGGAACCCCGCGATGGTACCGCTGGAAATAGATGCGGTCATCTTTATGAACGTAGACTTCGCACCATTCCGACAACGCGTTGACGACCGAGACGCCCACCCCATGCAGCCCGCCGGATACGGCGTAGCTCTTCTTGTCGAACTTCCCGCCGGCGTGCAGCCGGGTCATCACGATCTCGAGCGCGCTCACACCCTCATCGGAATGGACATCGACCGGAATGCCACGCCCGTTGTCCTCGACGCGAATGAGGTTGTCTTTCTCGATCGTGACCTCGATGGTGTCACAAAAGCCTCCGAGCGCCTCATCGATACTGTTATCGACTACCTCGTAGACCAGATGATGCA
>PUNW01000254.1 GCA_003552665.1 Spirochaetaceae bacterium
AGGGGCAAAATACCACAGAACCCTTGCACACGACTACAGTTCGCTCGCATTTCTCGCCGATCTTCATCCCTCGCAACCCACCTGCTGTCGGATGTTGCCGAGCGCTTGCAGAACCGGCGGCGGAGCACTACGCTTATAGCATATGGCCCGGAAGAAGGAAGGCAGAAGACGTTCGCGCCCATCATTGGCAGAGGTGGTGTTCGAGATCGGTCACGACCTCGAGTGTCCTACCGACGTATTCGCCTTTTTGGGTCGCCTGGTGTATGCCGGGTTCGAGTTGGACACGCCCACGACCGAGCGCGCGTTGGAGCTGCTCGAGGATTCGGGGCTGGTGGTGACCGCGGGCCGTAAGATTATCCCAAAGGCTGCCGCCTTGGCGGGAAGCTGCGTGCTCGCACAGTTGAGCGAAGACGAGCTCCGGGACGGCGTCGTTTTTCCGCTCCAGCGCCTCATGGGGCTTGCCCCGCCGTGGGTACCGGTCGCCGATTATCGGTTCCGGGCGCCGGACGGAACGACGTATCGCCAACGACGGATGACACGGTCGATAGAGGAGGTAGCAGCCCATTCGTCTCTGCTCATCCCTGACGATCTTCTTACCGCGGCGGCACGGGACGAACCGGCAGCCGCTGCGGCGCGGGGCCAGGAGTATATCGATCTCCCCGCGGTGGAGATTTCGGAGTTGCTTGCCGGTGCCGGCGACGAGGATCCTTCTTTCGTGAAGTTTCAGCTGGAATCCTTTTTGGAGGCGCGCTTTGGGCTCAGCTTGGTCCCCGCAGCCGAGTTACGGGGAAGGGACAAACAGGTACGGCGGTGGATCGAATGGATGGACCGCGAGCTCATGCACGCATTTGAGCGCTACGGCCCGAATACCGATGCGGCGACGCAACTATCGTTCGCGTACGTGCAAGGGCCGAAGACGATGCGCCTGCATCCCCGGCTCGCACTCGAGCAGTACCTCGAACTGACCGACAAGGTAGCCGCTTATACATCCAACGGCGTTCCGATCCTGTGGTACGCCGATGCGGAGCCTGAGCCCGAGATGGTTTTCCCCGGCTTCGCTCCGGCGCGCGGTGACCGTGACTCGCTGGATGCGATCTTCGAGGATTTGGGGATAGACCTGACCGCGAGCGAGCTCACCGCGTTTTTCCGGGATGCCGTGCTGCGGGGAGAGGCTAAACCCGAGGCGCCGCTGAGCCGCGCGCTCGCCGGCCGGGAGATGAGCTTTCACGACGCGCTGCAACGCGAGAGCTTCGAGGAACTCGTGGGGGAGTTGTGGGAGCGGCTTATGACCGAGCCGGTCACCGCGGCTGAACGGGTCTCGGCCGGGCTGCGCGCACGGATCCTTGGGTTGATAGTTACGCAGCGCCGCTGGCTTGTGAGTCTCGACCGCCGGGGGATTGATCCGGTCGAGTTCCCTATGGATGAGACGAGCCGGCTCGCGCAGCTGAGCGGCCGGCTTAAGCAGTTTATCGAGCTCCTCAACGCCCCCGAGTCGCTGGACGAGTTCACGCTTAAGCGCTACGAACCGTTGGTGGAGCGCCTTGCCGAGGCGCTCGAGGCCGCACGCGCTCAGGTGCAGGCGGCGCTGGAGCCCAACGGCCTGTGGGAAACGCCGGAGACGCGCCGGGCGCAGTTTGAGGTTGTGCGGCCTGAGGTCGTCCGCCCTGAGGTGGAGCGTACCGTCGAAACCGGACCGCAAAGTGAGAGCGGCGCTGCAGCGAAGCCCGATAAGGGCTCGCTGTTCGACGACGGCTTACCGGCACTGCCACGACGCCCCCCGTCCCGTTGGCGCTATCGCCTCGAGGTGATGCTCAGCAGCGCTGCGCCCCTCATCCGGCGGGAAGTCGAGCTGCCCGGAACCATCACTCTCTGTGAGCTGCAGGTGCTGGTCCATCAGCTGTTCGGCTGGCACGGATACAGCCCGCATGTCTTCGAGATCGGCGAGAGGACCTACACACCGCGCGGCGAGGTCGACGCGCACCGTCATTTTCTGCAGGATGTTGCTCCGCCGGCCGGAGGAGAGTTTCATTGCGTCCACTGCTGCGACCTGGAGTGGCGCATACGGCTTACCGTCATGCAGATGACGCCCGCTCCGGAGCCGGGGGTGAATCCCGACCTCGTGCGTTGTGTCAGCGCGGGCGGTGCCGATCCGCCGCAGGATATCGGCTGCATCGACGCTTACCGTGACATCCTGAACGCCGCATCGGACCCCAGTCACGAGGAATATGCCTTCGCCGCCGAGTGGCTAGGTCCCGATTTCGACCCTGAGTTCGTCGACCTCGACACGATCAATCGCCGGCTCCGGGAGTTTGGATACCGGCGCGGCCTGAGCGATTAGCAGGTGAGCGCGGCGCCGGCGACGCGGCCCTCCTCGAGGGCCACTTTCATCTCAGCGTGGTAGGTCTCGATGACCTCGGGTTGGAGGAGCATGCAGTCGTTATACTGCCGATTCTACGCCGTGCCAAGTACCAGACTGGAGTTATGCCCACCGAACCCGAACGAGTTCGACAGCGCCTTGCGGATCGGCTGCTCGACGATCTCAGTCGGTAGCTGAATCGGCGGCAGATCGGGATCGGGATTGAAGAGATTGATATTCGCGGGGATGATCCCGGTTCTGAGTGTCTGCACGGTGATGATCGCCTCGATCGCAGCCGTGGCACCGAGCAGATGGCCGTGATATGACTTGGTGGAGCCCACGTAGGTTCGGTCGCTGCTGCCGTTGAATAACTCGTGGATGCCTTTGGCCTCGGCGAGGTCTCCAACCGGCGTTGAAGTTCCGTGGGTGTTGATGTATCCGATTTCTTCCGGGTTGAGCTGTGCCTGATCAAGGGCCATCTGCATGGCGTAGGCTGCGCCACGGCCTTCCGGGTCGGGGGCTACAAAGTCATAGGCGTCGCCCGACATGCCGCACGCGAGCACCTCGGCGAGGATCTCGGCGCCGCGCCTGCGGGCGTGCTCGTATTCCTCGAGGATCAGGATCCCGGCTCCCTCGCTCAGCACAAAGCCGTCACGGTCGCGGTCGTAGGGACGTGAGGCGGTTTCGGGCGAATCGTTGCGCCTGGACAGCGCCTGCATGTTCCCGAAGGCGGTGATTGCAAGCTCATTGAGCGTGCCTTCGGTGCCCCCG
>PUNW01000237.1 GCA_003552665.1 Spirochaetaceae bacterium
GGGACGCAGATCGCAGGTGTCCCGCAAGTCGTGTGGGATTACAATGCGACCCAATACCCCCATGTTTTTGATGGCTGCTAGTTCCACTTATGATCACTCCATTTGGTCCCAAAACGCTCAAGCGTTATTGGACATTTGGCCTCTTCGTGTACCTTGTTCAACCACTCTTCCTTACTAAACTCATACGGCCACCAGTCCAGGAAGGTTATAACCAGTTTGGTGGGCCCGCACAAAATTACCGAGCGCTGGAAGTCCGCCCAAGACCACTTAAATACTCGCTCACGTTCCCCCTCAGGAGAATCGGTTTGGCGCTTTACTTCTTCAGGTATTTCGGCCCCTATAAGCCGCTCCAGATTATTCCAACTTATCTCGTCGCCCCCGGTGGGGCCACTATTTCCAGGTACCCGCATTGGAACTGTACGGTACACCGCGTAGATATCGCGTACCCAGTGGGTGGCTATACCCGCCTCTGCAAGCAAAGCCGCAGGAGTAACGTCTTTGGAGGTACAGAAGGGGTAATATCCGTGATTAAGTGACAACAGAGCTCCCTGACTGCCTTCCACCAATCCGCTGTGCCCACGCCTTAGGGCGTTGTGCATATACAGGATCGTGGAACCCGTGCAAGCGCGCAATTCAGAGTAAGCTTTGGCTACCTTGAAGGTCCCGTCACGTCGTACTTTGTGCGCGGCAGCTGCTCCTACACCCTGGTGGGTGGACCCACGCCAGGATGTCTCACTGCTTTGCTGTACGTGTTCGGGGGCAATTACCCCGGCTTGTTCGTCTATAATCAATCGGGACTGGGTGTGGCCCTTCCCGAATTTCTGATCCAGGTCCTGAATTTCAGCGTACAGAGACTCAAGCTTAATTATATGTCCAGCTCCGAGTACTAACTGCACGTCGGGATCGATCCAGGCTGCTGTCGGCAATACCCGGGAAGTGTACGAATTCTCCTCTGGGTCCCGGAATCGATGTTCCGCGTTGCTGCCTCCCACCCGCACTGAAAACGCATAGTCCTTCTCATGTGCCAGGTGCGCTGCCACACTTCCTTTACCTTCGTCACCAAATTGTCCGCCAACTACTATATCTATCATTGAATAACCTCCTGTAATGATCTGCGTATGTCCTGCCCGTCGATTTCATTGCCTAGTGTCTTCCAACCCGCTCTCTTCTGTGTAGCAAACAATTCAATGCGCGGTCCGGGGAACAGCTCTGCTAGATGGTGGATAGTGTCGGGTTTCCTACTGTGTTTGTAGCGCTCCTGCTTCCAACGGTTGTCGGGAGCTTCCAAACACGCTACGCCCTCTAGTAGTCCCAGCACCCGGTCCGAAGGGTCCGGAGGTCGAATGTCGCCCTGCGTGGCTATTAAAATGTCCTCGGAACAGCCCCGCACCCAAGACCCATTTCCCCAAGAGATAGTTGTAGTGGGTCGCCCCTTTCGCATAGTCACCTTAACCCACGGGAGCTTGGTACGAAATTCAAAGCCCCACGCTTGAAGTAACTCGTGGCCCTTCCCGTTCATGGGGTTAGTGCACCACAAGAAAAGGACTGCACCTTCAGGATGTGCTAGTTCAGATACGGGGAGCTGTTTCAACTCGTCATGTGCTAGGGAGTCGTAATGATCATTGCTTACTCCAGTTCCAGCCTTTCGGTTATAATCCCAGGGTGGGTCTATGATCATGGTTTTATACATGTGCTCACTGCCCCGCTTTCTGCTGCACCAAGTAGAATAGTGCATGTCTGGCCGCGTCGCGTTCGTGTCCATTTTGGGGGAGTGTGAACCACCCCACCTGCTTCAGCATTTTATCGGTAGCGAATCGTTTGGTGTTGCTCGGGGATTGTAGTACCACTTCTACTTGGGCGTTATAAGCTGCAAGGTCTAGCATGCCAATAACTCGCGCCGCTATTTCTGGTCTGTCACTTAGAGGAGTAGAATATTGCGGCCTGGTTATGAAGTCCTCACATACCCAGACAGACTTTTTGGTGAAAGGGCGGGTCTCAATAACCCGCCGCAACTCCGCGTATTCATAGGTCATACTGAGCTGGAATGTTCCGCGCTCTATCCAGACTACACCTGTACGTTTGCCTGGGTCAAATGCTATCACGTCTACTTCAGGTAACTTAAGCACTGAAATCAATGGGTTCCATATTGCCCCAATTGTCTCCAATGTCACCATCGGCTACAATGGGTACCTTAAAGTCACCCACGCTTTCCATAGTGTTCTTAATTAATCGGGCTTTTTCATCCACTTCCTCTTCCGGTACTTCGAACAGTAGCTCATCATGTACCTGCAGGGTCATGTACGTTTTGGTGTAGCGAATAGCTTTATGGATATCGGTGATGGCGTGGCGCATAATTTCCGCCACACCGCCCTGAATCAGGTTGCTCATGGCTTTATACGTGTCGTCGCCTTTGCGGTAGTGTCGCCTTCTCCCGGTCCACATTTTGATATGCCCGTACTTATTGGCGAAATTCTCACACGCCCGGTACAGCTTACGAATACCAGGTATCTGTCCGTGATAATCTTCTAATATTTCAGCAGCCTCGTCATAAGGTATACTCAACTGGTTGGAGAGTTCGTTGGCTCCACCGCCATATACAATGCAATAGTTAATCCGCTTGGCTATTTCCCGGTGTCTACCAATAAGGTCGGCCGTCGCACTATGCAGATCCTCCCCAGCTTGGAAAGTTTCTATAAGGAATGGGTCCCCGGTGTAGTGTGCTAGCAGTCTAAGTTCAATCTGACTATAATCAAAGGAGAACAGTTTGTGTCCGATCGGGGCTACCACCAAGTCCCGCACCTTATAAACGTCAGACTGCTTCTTGTTCTTCGGTTTGGGCAGGGCTTGCAGGTTTGGATCAATGCAGGATAACCGCCCAGATATAGTGCCTGTTAACAATAAACTACAATGGATTCGGCTGGCTGCGGTGAGGCGGTCTAGAAACCCCTGGTAGTACGTAGATTTAGCACGGTCCCACGCCCGGTAATCAAGCAGGGCTTTGGCCACGGGGCTGTCCATGTCGCCTATCACATTTTTGGCCGTACTTTCCACACCAAGTATTTCAGCCATTTGCGTGGAACTGCGGGGGTTGAAATCGCGCCCCACGTGCTCTTTCATTTCCTCATA
>PUNW01000387.1 GCA_003552665.1 Spirochaetaceae bacterium
CGCGCTGCTCGGATCAATGGAGCGTTTCTTCGGTGTGCTCATCGAGCACTACGGCGGTGCTTTCCCGGTGTGGCTGGCTCCGGTGCAGGCCGTTGTGATTCCGGTAGCGCCCGCGTTCAACGATTATGCCGATCAGGTAAAACGTGAGCTCACTGCCGCAGGCATTCGCGCGACTGCTGAGCTCTCTGATGCGCGCATGAACGCCAAGATCCGTTCAGCACAGCACCGCAAGATACCCTACATGTTGATCGTCGGTGAAAACGAGCAATCCAACCACCAGGTCTCGCCGCGGCTTCGCAGTGGAGAGAAGGAACCCGCGCAGTCGGTGGAGGAGTTTGTCGCTCGTGTTCGGAATCGAATCGCCGCCAAGGCGCTGATCTGAGGGGAGTTCATGGCAGGCGCTATGGCAAGCACCGGGCCCGAAAGGGCGCTGGATAAGATTCGTGCGTATGACCGCGAGCTCAAGCTGCTGAGACACGGCACCGCATTGCTGCAGTGGGATCAGGAAACCTATATGCCGAGCGCTGCAGCCGAAGAGCGCGCGGAGCAGCTGGGGTTGTTCGAGACGCTGGCGCATGACCGTGTTGCTGCCGATGAGCTCGGCGGCCTGCTCGCGCAGGCAGGCGCAGGCCCGGATTCGCCGTCGGGAGCTGAGTCTCTGCCGGACCTCGACCGAGCATTGGTTCGCCACCTGTACCGTGAGCACAGTCTTGCGCGTCGCATTCCACGAGAGCTCGTGGGCCGCCTCGCTCGTGCAGCGAGCGCGGGGCAAGTCGCCTGGAAGGCAGCGCGGGAAAAAGGCGATTTCGCGGCCTTCAAGCCGAATCTCGAGGGGCTGGTGGCGCTCGCACTTGAGCGCGCTGACTGTCTAGGGTATTCCGAGCACCGCTACGATGCGCTCCTGGATCAGTATGAGCCGTACACGAAAACAGCCCAGGTGCGCCGCGTTTTCGAGGAGCTGGAGCGTGAGCTGGTGCCGTTGGCAGCCGAGATCGCGGAAGCTCCTCAGGTGGATAGTGCTTTCCTCTACGGTGAGTATCCGGAGTTTCGGCAAGCTGAGTTCGGCACGCGCGTGCTCGAAGAGATCGGGTGGCCGGCGGATCGCGGGCGGCTCGATTGTTCCGCGCATCCGTTTACGATCGGGCTTGGGCGTGACGATGTGCGGATCACTGCGCGCTACGATCGCAATTTCTTCAACACGGCGTTCTTCTCGATCCTCCACGAAGCAGGGCATGGTCTCTACGAGCTTGGGTTCGGAGAGGAGATTCGCGGCAGTACGCTCGCGGACGGTACCTCGCTTGGAGTTCACGAGTCGCAGTCCCGCTTCTGGGAGAACCTAGTGGGCCGCAGCCGCGGGTTCTGGCGCCATTATTTCCCGCAGTTGCGGGCGCTGTTTCCCGAGACGCTCGAGGGAGTCGATCACGAGAGCTTCTACCGCGGTGTCAACCAGGTGAAGCCCTCGTTGATTCGGGTGGAAGCCGATGAGGTCACCTACTGCCTGCACATCATCATGCGCTTTCGGCTTGAGCTCGCAATGGTAGAGAACAGTCTGAAAGTGAGCGATCTGCCGGATGCGTGGCGCGCAGAGTCGCGCCGGTTGTTAGGGATTGCGCCGGAGCACGATGCCGACGGCGTTCTGCAGGACGTTCATTGGTCTATGGGGGGCTTCGGATACTTCCCGACCTACGCGCTCGGCAATCTATATGCCGCGCAGTTCACTGAAGCCTTCGAGCGTGAGCAAGGCGCGCTGGAAGGCTATCTCGAGCGCGGCGAGTTCGAGCCGGTGCTCGGGTGGCTGCGGGAGCGAGTTCATCGCCATGGGGCCGCCAAAACGGCGGATGAGCTGGTAAACAGCGTAACCGGTGCGCCGCTCACCGCCGACGCGTTCATGCGCTACTTGCGAACCAAGTTCAGGGACATATACTTAACAGCGTAGGCGCTTATGAGCTACATCTCGTTTGTGGTCGCTACGCCGTATAGCTGGATTGTAGCATGCGGGCTGCTCACCGGGATCGCGGTTGGGGGACTGACGCGTGTGGTTATCCCACGCTTGCGGGCCGGGGACGGGGAAGACCGTAGCGGGCGGCGCGCGGCACGTGCCTCACAGCTGACCCGAGTTATCTTCTACCTTGCCGCGGCGGTCGCGTGTATTCCGGCGGCTGTCTTCCTTCCCGGCGCGGACCGGATCCTGGATCCGGAGCTGCCGCGTTTCTTCATCGGTGCCGGCGCCGCCGGGTTTCTCGCCGAGCGATTCCCTCGGGCGCTTGGTATCCCAGTGGTTTTTCTGGTGTTGATCGCGGTGGTGATCGGACTTGGGGTGCTTGCACCGTATAAGCCGGCGTTCGGCCGAACGGCGGTCGCGGAGTTGCGCGCATTAAGCGTGCATCAGGATACGGTTCGGGTGGAGCTGCTCGCTCCCGAGGATCCGGAGCTCGCGCTTGCGATCGTAACCCTCAGTGGGAATGCTGTTGCTCCGGTAATCACGACCGTAGAGCTGCACCCCGGGTGGTTTGTGTTCGGACGCGAGGCTGCGTATCGGATTCGCGGCCTCGATGCGTTCGCCGGCGAAGACGAGCCTGGACTGAGGGACAGTTTTCGAGTGGACGACCCGGCGGGCTGGCATGGAGTTGCGGTACGGCTGCTGCGGGCCGGCGCCGGCCGGCTGCCCGGAATTACGAAGTCGGAGTCTGTGGGCGCACCGCAACGCATACGCGCGCTGGAGCGCTACGCGGTGGTGCTGGACACTGCCGACGGTGCGGTGGAGCTGATCCGCCGCGACTGAGACCTCCTGTGCCGTCAACGGGCCTTACTTACCGCCCGGCGGCGACGCGCAGCCTGGAACTCCTGTCTCAGGATATAAAACTTCTCCAGCAGTGATATGAGCAAAATGCCTGCGACGGTGTATTCGAGTGCCGTTGTTACCACCTGCACGACATGCCGAATGCGGTGAAACAACTGCAGGATGGCGAGCGCATAGAGCGTCATTGTCGAGAAGATCGCGACCTTCCCAAGCCAGGAGGACTCCGGCTTCACATAGCCCTGATACGCCAGCAGCGCGACGAGCCCGAGCGCGTAGAGGAAGAGGCGCGCCAGGATCAGCCCGAGGAACCATTCCGA
>PUNW01000204.1 GCA_003552665.1 Spirochaetaceae bacterium
GGGAATGGATTGCCGTCGGACTGAATCGCGAGAAACGGTAACGCCGGAAAGCGCTCGATCATCTCGGCCTCCAGCGTATTCTCGGTGACCTGCTTGCGTTTCTCGGTCGTCAGGGTCTGGGTGATGATCGACTCGCTCAGCCGGTGCGGCATGCAGCCGAACGGGCCGATTGCGATAACCCCGCTTGCCCGGTTCAGGATCTCCGCAAAGGAGGCGCCAATCGTGAGGATCGTCTCTCCGCTGAGCTCATCAGAGACAACTCCTTCAGCGGCGCCGATCATCTCGCGCACATCGATCAGGTGCGGCTCACACAGCCCGGAGCGAGAGAGAATCTCCTTGATGCGCTTCTCAAAGCTACGTTGAACGGTCGTCTTCACGGTGCTGACCACCTTGGCGGCGATTCCCGGGGGCGGGACCGTCAGGCCGCGGCGCAACCGTTCAGCGGAATAGTACAGCCATTCGCTGATCGGTGCGACATGAGTCACGATTCCGCGCTCGGCGAGGTGCTCGACCAGGAATCGCCGCGAGAAGGAATCGTTGCGGACGTAGATCTCGCCGGTCAGGAACACTTTGGGAGCCTCCGGTAGCGACGTATGCAACCGAATCTCGCGCAGTTTTTCGGCTTCTTCGGCAAGAACCTGCTGCACCTGAGGCCAGCTGAGTTTGGCTTGGGCCTGGAAAACTCTATTCCGCGCCTGTTCGAACAGCTGTAGCGCCGCCCCCGGCTCGCGCGCCAACGCGAGGATAGCGCTGCGAATATCCTCGAGCAGCTCACCGATCACCAGGCCCTGCCATGCGCGGGTCGTAAAGCGGGGCCCGAGGCCGCCGTAGTCCGCCTCGGAGCTCAGCGAGAGGAGGGCAAGGTCGGGTATTTGCCGATCCCGGATCAGATGCTCCATGAAAACGCTGTACTGTCCGAGACGGCAGGGCCCGCTGGACTCGGGCATGAAATACAGGAGCAGCTCGTCGCGGCCGCCGCCGCGTTCTTCACGCTGTTCCAGGTAATCCAGGAGGCTGCCGAGCGTGAGCTGCATCGGGAGGCATTCCTTGCAGCTTGAGTTTCCCCGGCCGAGCTTGAGCTCGTGCTCACCCGGCGGTGGGCATGGTTCGGCCCGAATGCCGCAGTATCGGAGCGCTGCGGCTACCGACCTGGTTGCCGCGTCGTTCATCGAGGGCAGCAGGACGCGCACGCGCTCGTCGTCGAGGCGGTGAGGGTGGCCTTTCGAATCGATTACGCGCAGCCCTTCCTTCTCGTGCCGTACCTCTGCCGGGCGGAATCCGTCGCGCCGGTTGGACCGACTGCCCCGGTCGCCGCCCCGGTCCGTCTGCACGCCCGTACCTTCGCCCCGATCTCGACGGCTTTCAGTGTCGCCGGGCGCGGCTGGGGGCTGCTTGCCCGATGGGCGCCTCTGCAACTGTTGATAACTGTCCACCACGTCCAGGAACGCTTCAACGCGCGTGTCGATGCCCGCGTCAGCGGTATGCCCGTCGAGCTCCAGCGTAAGAGCAGGCTTGCTTCCCATCGTCCTTCGGACGTACCCCACCAGAAACGAATCGGGTCCGCAGCTGAAGTTCGTGACATAAACGGCGAACAGCTGCGGGTGTTTACTTACCAGCTCGGCTGCCTGCATGATGCGTTGGCCGACCGACCAGTACATCTTTGGAGGTGGTTGCTCTTGTTCGAGCGGCAGCATCTCCATAGGAATAACCGTTTCACCTCGTGAGGCGAGCTTCGCCGGAACTCCCATGTTGGCCTCGGAGGCCATGGCGTTGTACGGTCGACCGAAGAGGACGATCACTCGCCGCTCCGGGGAACGTTCGAGCTCCTTCAGCGTATTCCGGCCATGCTCCCGCATCTCCTGTTGGAACTCGCACTGAAACGCTACAGCTTCACGGTAGGCGCGGCGAGCGGTAGCCCGCCGTACGCCGAGCTTGTAACCAAGCTCGACAAATTGTTGCTCAGCAGCGCGGAGCCCGCTGCGAAAGTCGAGCACCGGTGTCAGCACATGCTCGGCTCGCAATTCCGGCCAGGTAGCGCGGAGATAATACGGTTCGCCCTGGGCCAGCGGGCAGGTTATGCTGTTCTCGAGGCCGGTACCGGTATAGAGTCCACGCACCTGCGGTAGAAAGATGTAGTCCGTTTCAGCGGCCAGCAGCTCCGGGGTGTATCCATGGCTGAGCTCAACCGGATAGCAGAAGTCCGCCGCCTGTCGTTCGCTACCTTCCTCGCTAACCTGCTCCGGCAGAACGGTCTCGAATCCAAGCGCTGCAAAGAAGCGCGAGTACAGCGGGAGCAGCTCATAGGTATACAGTGAGCGGTTGATTCCAACCCGCCCGCGGTAACTGACTTCTTCTCCCGGTGCAGCGCGGTAGCGTTCGAACAACAATCGCTGCCGCTGTGCCACGAGGTCGAGGTCTTTGCGCTTTCCTCCCCGATTTCGGTACCGACGGTCATAACGACTACAGACGCCGCCGAACGGATAGCGGCGTCCGTTGATCTCGAGAATCGCAATGCTGCAGCGCCGGTCGCACTGCCCGCCGGAGCCGCGGCAGATGAAGGGGCGGTGCTTTTTCACCTCGCGTTGGGCGAGCTCATCCAGACGGTACGAGGAGGGCTCTATCAGCCCTTGGTCGATCTGTTCCTTGACCGCGAGAGCTACTCCGAATGCCCCCATCAATCCCGGCTCCGGTGCCACGGCAATCGGTCGATCGGTCAGCGCCGCCATCGCGATCGGGACGGCCCGGTTGTAACAGACGCCTCCCTGCATGAAGACGCGGTTGCCGACCGGACGGTTTCCGCGTACACGGTTGAGGTAGTTCATGCAAACCGAGTACACCAGTCCGGCGGCGATGTCGTCCTCCTGTACGCCCTCGTGAATTGCGGTCTTTATATCGCTGCTGATGAAGGCGGTGCACTGGTCGTTGAAGTTCGGCGGCCTTTGCCCGCGCAGTGCCGCCGGCGCTACCTCGGTTGTCTGCAGCCCAAGCTCCTCACGGGCGGCCTCTTCCAGGAACGATCCGGTACCTGCCGAGCACGCTTCATTCATCGCGTAGTCGGCCGGGACCCCGTTGGTGATGTAGGTGTACTTGGCGTCCTGGCCGCCGATCTCGA
>PUNW01000214.1 GCA_003552665.1 Spirochaetaceae bacterium
ACGCTAACGCTCGCCTCCGCCGGCCGGCGATTGACTGTCGGCGCGGCCGGAATCGGCTCCGCCGGCCCGGTGCGCGGTCTATTCGTGCGGAATCGCTCAGATTAGGTATCAGTAACTACAGCCGCGACCGCCTCTACGACAGCGTTGCGACGGTGCCCGAGAAAGAAGTGGGCCTGCTGTTAGGCACCAGTCGCTTCCTCGTAACCGGCGAGCCGAACCCATATTTCGAGAATCGGATTGAGGCTGCCGCCGAGCTCTATCACAAGGGACGCATTCAGATCATCCTTGCCAGTGGAGATCACCGCCACGCCTCGTATAACGAGCCGGGGGCCATGCGCGAAGCTTTGCTGCTGCGCAACGTTCCTGAAGAGGCGATTCGAATGGACGCGGGGGGAGTAAGCACGCTCGAATCGGTTGCGCGTGCCAAACATGTCTTCGGCCTGAACGATGTAGTCGTGATATCGCAACAGTTTCACAACGAGCGCGCCTTGTACATCGCCGGTCATTATGAGCTGGAGGCAATCGGCTTCAACGCGCAGGACGTTGGGCGGCTATGGGGCATTCGCACGGTGCTGCGTGAGTACCTTGCGAGAGTCAAGGCTATGGCTGATCTGCACCTCCTTGAACAAGCGCCGTATCTGGACTAAGCTGATCGACAATCACCCGAATGGTCGCCGAACGGTACGGCCATTACCGCGGTGAAGCCCGGCGGCAGGATTGTATCTGAGAGTGTGATGGTTCGTACCCCGGTAACGCTGATCACCGGCTTTCTCGGAGCCGGCAAGAGCACATTGATAAATCGAATACTCGCTCAGTTCAGCGAGCAGCGCTTCGGAATCGTGGTCAACGAGTTCGGCGAAGTGCAGTTGGAAAGTGCCGTTATCGATGCCGGTATCGACGAGGTGGTCGAGCTCTCCGGGGGCTGTATGTGCTGCGTGACTCGGCGTGACCTCGGCCGCGCGTTGAAGCGCCTTCTGGCGCACCGCTCACAACTTGATCGCGTATTGCTCGAGGCATCAGGGGCCTCGGACCCGCTGCCGGTTATTCAGACGTTGAGCAAACGGGGGCTCGCTTCCCAGGCTTATCTCGATTCGGTGATTACCGTCGTCGACCTTGAGCGGTTTGCCGATTATCGGAGCCGCTATGAGGTGGTGGAGGCACAGGTGCAACACGCCGACATCGTATTGCTCTCCAAGAGTGCGTACGCGGAGCATGGCCGGAAGGAAGCCACACACGCGGCGGTTCGTGAGCTTGCTCCCCAGGCGCTGTTGGCGGATATGGACGACCGGCTGCCGTTGGTGACGCTGTTTGCCGGTCACGGGTATGAGGGCCGCCATCGAGATGAGCTCGCGCTCGAGAGCGACGGTGTGCTGCGGCACGCTGAGCTAAACAGCCTGCTATTTGAGTGTGAATCGCCGCTGGAACGAGAAGCGCTTGGTGCGGTGTTGAATGACCTTCCCACCGGCCTCATCCGGGCAAAGGGCTACGTTTATCTGGACGGTCGTGACGGACACAAGCATAAGATGGTGTTGCAGGTAGTAGGCAGGCGCAGGTCCCTCGAAGCGGTTCGGTGGCAACGGAACGAGCCGCGGAAGACGGCGTTGCTGTTTCTGGGACATGAGATCGACGCAGATGCGCTGCGCACACGTCTGGAGGCGTGTGCGCTCGAGTCGGCAGGGGGTGACACCACGATGAGGGTGACACCGCAATGAGGATGACGCCACGATGATGGTGACAACTCAATGGTTGAGGTAGCCGCATGAAAACCGCACCGTTAGTCAGTACGTTCCTGCTCGTGCTGCTTTTGCTGCTGATTGGGACGGCGGGCGCCGCCGCTCAACAGAATCCGTTCTTCTCGTCGCCGGAGGAGTCGGCGCCGCGTCGCGATCCGGGGTTTCTCGGTGACTCGCGCGGAGGAGCCACGCTGCCCGGGGCTCCGCAATGGCTTCTTTCGCTGCAACGGGAGCTGAACGCGCGCCTGACGACCTTCATTCGTGAGATAGGGGGCGCCACCGACAACCCCGCCGCATGGCTCGCGGTTATCGGCGCATCGTTTGTGTATGGGCTGATGCACTCATTTCTGCCCGGCCACCGCAAGACCGTGATCATGTCGTATTACCTTTCCGAGGATGCCGAGATTCTGCACGGGGTGTTCGCCGGCCTATTGTTTGCGCTCATGCATGCCCTGTCGGCGGTGGCAATCATCGCCGGTGTCTATTTTCTGGTCGATGGGGCGTTGAGCACTTCGGTTGTGCATATGGGAGCCCGCGTTCAGGCCATTAGCTCCGGCCTCATTATGCTCGTAGGGCTCGCCTTCGTGATGGTCAAGCTGCGCGGGCTGCAGGCGGCGCGCAGGCTACGAGCGGCCGAACGGGCAAGTCGCGATCTTAAGCTGGATTCCACGCCCGGGGCGATGCGAACGCAGGAGCAGCGCTTCCGGGTGCCGCGCGAACGGTTCCTGCCGCTGGTTGTCTCCACCGGCATCGTCCCATGCCCGGGCACCACTCTGCTGTTGCTGTTCACGTTGTCGCTTGGGATGCTTCAGGTCGGGATCATCGCGATCGTGTCGATGTCTTTGGGAATCGCGATCGCGCTCTCGGCCGTAGCGGTACTTACGATCGTGTTCAAGCGGAACATCGGCGGCTGGCTCGAACGCCGGGGCGGTCATATGCTCCACACCGGAATCGAGCTCGCCGGTGCCGGCTTTATCTTCCTGTTCGGCCTGGTGACGATGGTCGCCTTCCTCTGATACCGGCCCGCAGCCGTGCGGGGTCACGCTGGTGGCGCAAGCAACGCTGTTGTCCGTGGTACGGCCGGCGCCCAGCGGTGTTGTGAGCCGCGCGAGGTGTCATCCCTCGAGGTCGTTGAGTAGCTCACGAACCTCGCCGACCGAATTGACGAAGTACGTGGCGTTCGATATATCCGCCCCAACCCTGATGGTGTAGGCGTTGCTCGGCAGTATCGTGAACATGTCTTCGTCGGTCCAGTCGTCGCCGATCGCGATCACGAACTCCCATTGATCTTTCGCGTAACAGGCGGTTGCAGCCCGCCCTTTGTTGACGTTTGAGTTCTTGATCTCGAGCACTTTGTTCCCTTCGAGGATCGAGACGTC
>PUNW01000118.1 GCA_003552665.1 Spirochaetaceae bacterium
CAAGACCCACAGGGTACTGCCGGTTGTTGTTGTAGTACTCGTCACAGACATCGGTTGAGATCGTGAATCCAGGCGGCACGGGAACACCAACGTTGGTCATCTCGGCAAGGTTTGCACCTTTACCTCCAAGCAAGTCTTTCTGTCCCGCGCTGCCTTCGGCTCTTCCACTGCCAAAGTAGTACACGTATTTCTGTGCCATGTTTTACGGACCCCCGGTTAGTCTAGAATAATCGTTGTTCTACGATAAGTCCCGAGGCTATAATAAAAAAGCCCCAATGTCAATGCGACATCAGGGCTTCGAAGGGAGGTATTCTTCTCGCGGTTTACGACAGATACGACTCCAGATAGCGGCTGCGCTTCGGATGCTGCAGTCGCTTGATGGCCTTCTTCTCGATCTGCCGAATACGCTCCTTGGTAAGGTTGTACCGATCACCGATCTCCTTGAGAGAGAGCGGACTCTTACCGTTCAAACCAAACCTATACTGTACGATCTCGGATTCCTTCTCGCTCAAGGTCTGCAACACCTGATTGATGTCCTCCTTGAGCGACTTTTCCACAACCACCGAGTCCGGTTGCTTGTAGCCCTCATCCTCGACGAAATCACCCAGCAGCGACGAATCCTTCTCGGCGTACACCGGCGTCTCGAGCGAAATCAGGTCGCGCGAGATATTGATCAGATCCTCAACGTGCTCCTTGTTCATGTTGAGCGTCGCGGCGATCTGCTTCATCTCCGCTTCCTCGCCCTGCGAGCCCTGGATCTCTTTGCGAATCTTCTCTATCTGCACAAGCTCATTGGCCCGGTTCAACGGAAGCCGAATCATGCGCGACTTCTCACAAATGGCCTTCAGGATTGCCTGACGGATCCACCACACCGCGTACGAAATAAAGTGATATCCCTTGTCAACATCGAACCGCTCGATCGCGTTCATCAGCCCGATGTTGCCCTCGCTGATCAGATCCGACAGCGGAAGCCCCTGATTCTGGTACTTCTTCGCCACGTTGACAACAAACCGGAGGTTAGCTTGAATCAGCTTGTTCTTCGCTTCAATATCGCCCGTAGCCGCACCGCGCGCATAGCGATCTTCCTCTTCGCGCGTCAACAACGGAATCTTGTTGATCTCCTTCAGATAAATCGACAGTACGTTCTCATCATCGTTGCTCGAGCGATACGTTCGTTCCGGTGCCTTCTTTTTTGTCGCTACAGCCATGCAAAACCTCCTACCCTATAGGTAGCAATCGGCGTGCCAAGCGAAGCCACGAAGCGGGGCGCTAATCATCGGCAAAGTAGGAACTTAGAGCGCCGGAAAACTCGACGCGTTAGCTATTGGGGCCCGAATGAGTCATATTTACACACATATAGCGAGATGCCTATATAATGTATCATAATACACCACTCGAAGCGATTTCGGCCTGATACTGGGTCACGACCGGCGCGCCCCGACCGGCATCCGCGTCCTGAACGAACGATTTAGCTTGACCAACCGGGGGCTCTCTTTTATATTCTGGGTGTCATCCAGACATCAATTATTATCGCTTTCCATTGACACAGGAGGGATTTATGAAAATAACGCCGCTTGGAGATCGTGTACTACTTTCGCTGGAGAAGACCGAAGAGAAGACAAAGGGCGGCCTGTTCATCCCAGAGACTGCGCAAGAGAAGACCCAGACGGGCGTTGTAAAGGCTGTGGGTGACGACAAGGACGCGATCAAAGTGAAGCCTGGTGATCGAGTAATGTACGATAAGTACGCCGGAACCAGCATCAAGCTCGACGACGTCGACCATCTTGTAATCAAGATGGAAGACATCATCGCTGTTGTCGAATAAGCGCTCCGCGCAGACAACTCGTTCGCAAGCCCGCTACGGAAGTAACGGTAGCGCGAAGTTAGCAGCCGACGCAACCGGCTGCTTTTTTTTGCGCCACACTCTCCGCGTCGCCGGTTCCCGGCGACGCGGGGTGCGCTCCCGGCGGGCGACTAGGTCAGCGATACAGAAACCGTTCGAGCTCGCGGAGCACACCCGCAGTATCGGTAAACGCCTGAGCAGTCTCGGGTACGGAATCAATAAAGGTGCGCCCGTAGTTCTTGCTGAGTACGCGCGTATCGGTGATGATAACCACCCCCCGGTCGCGGGAGCTTCGGATCAGGCGGCCGAACCCCTGCCGAAAGCGCATAACCGCATCCGGCAGCGTAAGCTCCCGAAAAGGATTGCCGCCGCACGCTTTGATACGTTCCATCCGCGCTATCAGAACCGGGTCGGTCGGAACTCGGAACGGCAAGCGGCATAAGACTACCACGCGCAGTGTATCGCCCGGCGCATCGACTCCCGCCCAGAAGCTTTCGGTCGCGAACAGCACACTGCTCACGTCGCTATTGAATCGCTGCAGGAGCCGCCCGCGGTCGTCGTCCCCCTGACGCATGGCTGTTATCCCCAAATCCTGCAGACGCGGTTTCACTCCTCGATACACCTCGGTGAGCATCCGGTATGACGTGAACAGGATCAGCGCGCTGCCCTCGGAAATCGAGAGCACCTCGCCGAGAAACGAAACCAGGTAGCCGCTGTAGGCCCCGGCTTCCGGCGTGGGGGCGTCATGCGGTGCCGCCATGAGGACCTGCGAGCGGTAATCGAACGGTGACTCAAACTGGCGCATCTCAAGCGGCTCGACCGTTGCATCGTCAAGCCCGACACGTTCGGCCCAATGCGCAAACGTGTTTCTAACCGTTAGCGTAGCGCTGGTGAAAAAGACGGTCCGATAAGGCAGGTAGACCGCCTCGTGCATCAGCTCGCGAATCTCGAGCGGGGTGACGGTGAAGCGCACGCCGGCCGATTGCTCACCATCATCCCGAACGCGCCGTTCGAGCCAGCAGACTAGCTCGGGGTGTTGATCTCGCCGCGCAAACCGCTCGGCAATTGCGGCAATGGCCTCGAACCGGCGGATAACCGCGGCGAGCTCCAGCAGGGCCTGTTCCTCCTCACGCTCGCGCTCGCTGCCGGCGTGCAGGCGGTCGGAGAGCACCTCGGCGATGTCGAGCACCTGCTGCTGGAGCTCCCGTATCAGCCGGTTAAGCTGTTCCTCACCTCCTTCGGGCGCATAGTCGTCCGGTTCGACAGGAGGCAGCCAGCGCCCGCCCTTCTCACCGAGCATTCCGATCGCCCAGGTGTTGAGCTCTCGCATCTTATTCTTGACCGCCTCCAGCATCGCCGGGATCTCTTTGAGCGGCGCGTTGTCACCGCCCAACTGCTCGAGGCGCGGCAGCAGCCCGAGCACGCGACCTCGTCTCCGGCGATGGAGACGCGCACATTGCTTCTCCAGACCTTGGGGTGAGAAGCTCTGCGAGAAATACGAAGTCGCACTGTTCTCGAGGTGATGCGCCTCGTCAAAGACAATTTGCTGAAACGGCGGCAGCACTGCAGTCGCATCGAACCCCGTGCCCCGCAGCCTGATCGCAAGGTCGGAGAACAGGAGATGATGGTTCACCACCAGCACTCTCGCCGCCGCTGCTTCCCGTCGAGCCTTCATCAGAAAACACCGTTCCTGGCTCCGGCACCGCCGCGCGCTGCAGTGATCGGAGTCTGAGTTCACCCGCAACCACAGCTCCTCAGTAACCGGAAAGGGCAGGTCGCTTCGGCTCCCGCTCGCTGTCTCAGACGCCCACTCGCGTATTGCCTTAAGCTCCGGCTCTTCATCCTCCGAGACCGCCAGCTCCGCCGCCGCCTCATCGAGTCGATACGGGCACAGGTAGTTTCCCCTACCCTTCACCAGCACCGCTTTGATCTGAACCCCCATTGCCTGCCGGACCAGGGGCACATCCTTTTCGATAAGCTGTTGCTGAAGGTTGATCGTGGCGGTTGAGATGACCACCCGACCCGGATTGCGATCAAGCCAGGCGAAAACCGGGACCAGGTAGGCGATCGACTTTCCCACGCCGGTCCCGGCTTCGGCCACGTAGACACCGCCGGCGTTCAACCCCGAGCCGATGAACTCCAGCATCTCGATTTGTGAGCGCCGCGGTTCATAGGCCGGCAATGTTCGCGCGAGCGCGCCGTCTTCGCCGCATAGGCTCAACAGGCTCGCGATATCTAGCGGCTGGTAACGTTCGGCCTGCAGCGGTTCGACGACAACGTACAGCGAGGTGACCTGGTTGTCGACGATCATGCTGCCGATGCCGTCTTCCCCCAGCCATCCGGCTATCTCCAGGTCCGCATCACTCGGTCGCAACACACCGTTCGGGTGGTTGTGAACGATGACACGGCCACGTTCCATATGCTCGCGTACAGCCGGCACCCCCTGGAGGTTTCCGCGTGCACGGGCCTCGACCGTCTCAACCAGCCCGTCTTCGCCGAGACCACATACAAACAGCACCTCACTACCGCCGGCCTCGGCAATCTCCGCGCGCATGCGCGCTATTACCGCGGGGTGAAACCGATCACTCGCTTCCATTGGACGCCATCATACGGCACGGCAACGTGCGTGACAACCGAGCCGCTTTGCGCTACGATAGAAGCGCCGTGAGTGTTTTCGATAAGCTTGAAGACTTTATCCGAACCATAGTAGACGAGGCGGACCGCACCAGGCACCGGGACTCGGCCGCCGCTGATCCTGACTATACGGATGCCTGGCAGGAACTGGACGAGTACATGAACTTCGGCGGAGGCCGGAGCACCTACGGACCGTATCGCGACGGCTCCGGACGCTCTCGCACACGCCCGCAGCGCACCCCGGAGGATTTGCGCGCGCACTTCCGCAATCTCGAAGTTGAGTTCGGAGCTTCGCTCGAGCAGGTTCAGGCGGCGTACAAGCGCCTGATTCGCAAGTATCATCCCGACCGTTTCGGCAGCTCCCCGGAAAAACAGCGGACCGCTACCGAGATCATCAAACGCATCAACTACTCATACCACCAAATTATCGCTTTTTATCGGTCAAACGACGCGCGCCACCAGTAGCACCTTCAAGCGGTATTATCGATCCCGTACTCGGCGATTTTGCGATGCAGCGTCTTGCGACCGATCCCGAGAATCTCGGCGGTCTTGCTCTTGTTGCCTTTGTTGGCGTTCAGCGTGCTGCGGATGATCTCCTCTTCGGCTTCCGCCAGCGTAGCGCCCAAGCTGATCTTGATGTAATCGTTATCGGATTCACCCACTACCGACGGCGGTAGATCCTCGACCTGTATTATGTTCCCTTTACACATCACGGTCGCACTTTCGATGCAGTTCCGCAGCTCACGAACATTACCGGGCCAGGGATAATTGTAGAGAATCGCTCGCGCCTTGGGGTCTATCCCTTCGACCGTTTTGTTATTCTCGCGCGCGAACTCTTTGATGTACGCCGACACGAGCAGAGGGATATCCTCTTTGCGCTCGCGCAGCGGAGGTACGTCGATATTGACCACGTTGAGACGGTAGTACAGATCCTCACGAAACCGGCCCGTCTCGATCTCCTGCCGCAGATCCTTGTTGGTCGCCGAGATAATCCGAGTATCCACCTGCAGGGTTTCCTCGCCTCCGACGCGTTCGAACCGCTTCTCCTGCAGCACACGCAGGATCTTCACCTGTACATTCGGGTTGATCTCCCCGATCTCGTCGAGGAAAATGGTGCCCATATGAGCGAGCTCGAAACGCCCCCGTTTGCGACCGACCGCACCGGTGAACGCGCCCTTCTCATGGCCGAAAAGCTCGCTCTCCAGCAGTGACTCGCTGAGCGCTGCGCAGTGGACCTTGACGAACGGCTTGTCCTTTCGGTCCGAAAGACGGTGGATGGCGTCGGCGATCAGCTCTTTCCCGACCCCACTTTCGCCGGTGATCAGCACCGAGGCTTTGGTAGGCCCCACCTGATGCACCACGTCGAAGATCGCCTTCATCTGCGGGCTCTTGGCGATCACGTTGGCAAACTGCTTTTGTTTGTTGAGCTCTTCCTGTAACGCACGGTGTTGCAGCACGAGCTCGCGCGTGGAAAGCGCCCGTTTGACCAGCAGCGACAGCCGGTCGAGATTTACAGGCTTAGTAAGAAAATCGAAGGCCCCGTCTCGCATCGCCTGCACAGCGGTTTCGATCGTACCGTGACCGGTGAGGATGATCACCTGCACCGTGGGATAGGAGTCCACAACACGCCGGAGCAGCTCTTCCCCCGACATCTCGGGCATTCGCAGGTCGGTTATAACCAGGTCGATCTCTTCATTCTCGATCAGCTGCCAGGCTTCACGCCCGTCACCCGCCAGGTACACGTTGTACCCGTCGAGCTCCAACGCCTTCTGCAGCCCTTCGCGAATGTTCTTCTCGTCGTCGACGACAAGCACGTTAAACTTCATCGTCCTCCCCTTTCCAGCTCAACAGATGCTGCTCCTTCTGCGGAATAGGCAATGTGATCGTAAACGTGGTGCCTTTCCCCTCTTCCGAGATCACAGCGATATCCCCCATGTGCTCCTTGATCACCTTATAGACAAGGGTCAGCCCTATCCCTGAGCCGAAGTCCTTCGTCGTAAAATACGGTTCGAAAATCTTCCCCAGGACGTCGTCGGCAATGCCCACTCCGTTATCGCTGATGCGCAACACCACCATCTCGCCGCTAAGCTGGCTGGCCACCCGCAGCGTTCCCCCGTCAGGCATCGCTGCAATAGCATTCTTTACTATATTCAATAGGGCCTGCTTGAAGTGCTTCTCGTCGAGGTTCAGTGTGGGGAGATCCGGCTCAAATGAGCGCTCCAGCTGTATACCCGCCTGCTCCAGTTCCGGCTGCACGAACTCCAGCAGATCCCCGACCACGGCATTCAGGTCGCGTTCTTCGAGGTTGATGTCCATCGGCCGCACGGCAAACAGAAAATCCACCACGATCTTATTGAGTCGATCGATCTCTTCATTAATGACGTTCAGGTTGTTCTCGATCGCCTCGCGGTCTATCTCACCCTGGCCGTTGAGTGCCCTCTGTATCAATTGGATGTGAATCCCGATCGAGCCCAACGGATTCTTTATCTCGTGCGCAACTCCGGCAGCAAGCGTTGTAAGCGACGCCAGGCTTTCAGCCCGGCGCAGGCGCGCCTCTCTGCCGCGCTTTTCGGAGATGTCCTCAATGCGCAAAATGCTGCCGTGGATCTGTCCATTGCGAACCAAGGGCATGATGCTGCAGGAGAGAATGCGGGTGAAGCCGTTGTTATCCAGAGTGAACTCACGGTCCATTACCGACTCCTGGTTCACAAGCGTCTCGCGCACGAAGCTCGAGATGTCCGGGTCCTGGATGTAGTCCCAGATCACGCGATCGTACCAGTCGCCGGGTGCCACCGGTACTACTCGCTCGGCTGCTTTGTTGGCGAAGAGCACATAATGCTCTACATCGGCGACGATGACCCCGTCGTTCATCGAGTTGAGCACGACCTCGAGTTGCTCATTCTCGGAAGCCAGATCGTAGATCAACGCATGGATCTGCGCTTTGTCCAGCTTCGGCAGCTTCTTGAGCGCGCGTGCGATGAACTTCCGCATTTACCCGCTCCTCATACTGAAGTATAAGCTATCGATGACCGCCGGGATGCTCAAGCGCATCCTGTCACTGTACAGAAGACTGCGGCGGATAAGTGCGTTCCAGCGCTCGATTTGGTGCAATGGTATCGGCGCAGGCTCCTGCGTCCGGCCGGAAGGCCCCCGGTCCTCTTCCTGCCGGAGTACTCCGTGAAGCGCTCGAAGCAGTTCACGCAGAAACTCGTGCAGCCATTCCTCGCCTCCCGATTCGCGCAGCTCCTGCTCGATCGCCTTGACGCTATCGTAAGACTCGAGGCCCTTCGGCACGAGCACGTTTTCGAGGAAACGCCGCGCCAGCGTCGCCGGTGAGTGCTGACCCGGGTATCCGGTACCGACGAAGAACTCTCGCAGCGAACCGTACTCCGGCTCCGGCACGCGAAATATGCGGCGCATGATCTCACGCGCTTCATCCGGTCCCCGTTCGGTAAAGCGGTAGGCGCGCGCGCGCGACAGGATCGTCTCGGCCACCGCGCCTCGATTGCCGGTCAGCAGGACGAAGCGCACATCATGAGGCGGCTCTTCAAGCGTCTTCAGCAGGGCGTTGCGAGCCCCTTCCTGGAGGCGGTCCACGCGTTCGAGCACCGCAAGCTTGGCTCTCCCGTGAGGTGCAATCCGCGCCCAGCCTGACAGGTTGCGGACCAGCTGTACCGGAATCCCTTCACGCGGCAGAGCGTTCACCAACTTCGCCGCATGCTGTATAACCGTATCAATGAGCTTCTCACATCGAGCCTCATCCGGCAGGGAAGCCCCCGGCACGAAGCCGGTCAGGCTGTCCTCTACCGCTTCTATCGACGCGGCGTATTTCCCGAGCCGGCTATCGTCGGTTTCCCACAGAACCGGATCGAAGCGCCTCAAGAGCTTTCGCACCGCGCGCAGAAACAGATAGACCCCTGCGGCCGTTCCGGTGCTGCGCATGGTATCGGCCGAGGCCCGGATCTCCTGCAGAAAGTAACGATCCCCGAGCATAAGCGTGTCGGCGTGTACCAGTTCGCGATGCTGTCTGCAGGAGGAGCACGGACAGTTCCAACGGCCGTCGGTTTCACAACTGAGCACGCGCGCGAGCTCGAGGGCCGTCGAAAGCTTCCCGGAATACTGAGCACCCTCGAACAACAGGACGTTCGGTACCGTACCGTTGGCGACCTCGCTCTGCAAGCGCGCCACCACTGCCGGCTGCGACAGAATATTTTCAAACATCGGATCCTC
This sequence comes from Spirochaetaceae bacterium, assembly GCA_003552665.1. Taxonomy (GTDB): domain Bacteria; phylum Spirochaetota; class Spirochaetia; order DSM-27196; family SLAA01; genus B1Sed10-166. Next base: position 8,708 of record PUNW01000118.1, read on the forward strand.
GCTCGTAGATCAGTTCCGCGGCGAACGGCAGTAGAGGCAGCAGAAAATGTGCGAACACGCTGTCGGAAATGAGCCGGTCCGGGGAAAAGAACGGCTGAATCTGCAGGAGCAGCACCAGGATGAACACCAGTACGAGGCCCTCGACCAGGCCGAGAAAGAAGCCGAGCGCGTGATCGAGGCTGTCCAGATTGATGCGCTCAACCAAACGGTTCAACGCCGTCTCGAAGATCTTGACCACGATGTATACCACGAGAAACAGACCCAAGAACGCGATGACCTGACTCCATGCCTCGCTTTCAACATAGCCCACCAGCGCGGACGCGACAACGCCCGAGAAAACCACTGCAGCCGTAATTCCCAGAATCAGCGCTGCCATCGACATCAGCTCCTTCACGAATCCGCGGATGCCGGCACGTATGGTGGTAAAAATCAGAATGACAATGAAGGCGATATCAATTCCGGCAACGTCCATCATCCGCTCCGCTGCAGCGCTCCGCCGGCCACCTGTGCGTGAATGATCTCGGCGATCTTCCCGGTTGGATCGCCTTCCGCGAGCCGCCGCGCCTGATGCGATAGTCGCGCCCGTTTCTCCGGATCAACGATCAACGGCACCAGACGGTCGAGGAGGCATTCGGCCGAGACCTCGGCTGGCCATAACACTTCGGCAACCCCCTGCTGCAAACAAAGTTCCGCGTTCCGCAACTGATCACCGCGGGAGCCGTCACTACCGAGCGGGATAAGAAGGCTCGCCTTGCCTACCGTCAGATTCTCCCAGATCGTTCCCGCTCCGGCACGTGATACCACCACGTCCGCAGCGGCGAGCACATCGGCGAACTCGGACGAGAAGAACGGTCTCGCTACGTAGCGGCCCGGGTGAACCAGGCCGTAGGCCCCCCGGAAGGTCTCGCGTCCCGGTCTCTGCGGCTCGCGTTCGCCGGTCTGGTGCACAACGTCACAGATCTGAAGCAGCTGCGGCAAGACTGTCTCGACAATCTCGTTAATCTGCATCGAACCGAGGCTCCCGCCGAGGAAGAGAACGACCGGTCTTTCACCGCTCAGTCCGAGATACGCGCGCCCTCGAGTTGCCTCACCTCCGGCGATGGCTTTGCGCACCGGGGTCCCGGTTACCACAATCCGCGCCCGCACGCTCGGGGCGAACTGTTCAACGCTCTTGTCATAAGCGACGAGAATCCGCTCCGCGAACTTCGCCGAAATGCGCGTTGCCAGCCCGGGGTCAAAGTCGGACTCGTGGGCTACCACCGGGATGCCGAGTATCCGCGCCGCGACAACCACCGGCACGGCGACGTAACCGCCTTTCGAAAAGACCACCGCCGGCTGCAGACGGCGCAACAAGACGAGCGCTTCGATTATTCCAACCGGTACTTTTACCGAGTCAACGAGGTTATGCACCGAAAAGTAACGACGGAGCTTGCCGGTGCTCACTGCCCGGTACGGAAGACCGTGATCGGTTACGATCCGGCGTTCAATACCGGTACGTGAACCGACCCAGACTACCTCAGCAGCATAGCGCTCACGGAGCTCCTCGGCCACTGCAAGTCCGGGGAAAACATGTCCTCCGGTACCGCCGCCGGTTATCACCACCTGATAATTCATGCAGCCCCTGGGAAGCGAAGACTGTGGTCTTGCGCGTAATTCGCTTTTTTCTCCGTGCTCGAAATCTAACATGGGGCCGTCGCGCTATGCAATCTTGACACACCTGTGTCATTCCTGTCCGGCAGGCGGGTCCACCCGCCGTTCCACCCGCTTGGAATGACGGGAATAGATAGCTGCGCCCGCGATGCAGTCACGCGAGCAGATTCAGTATCACCTGCGTCAACCCGATAAGCGCCCCGAGTAGCGCTCCGAACAGGTTGATCCATTTCAAATGCTTCGCGATCACCATCAACAGCAACCGCTCGACCCGTTCAACGTCCAGACCATTGATCTTGTCGACTACAAGTTGCTCGAAGTCCACCGCCTGCAGCAGGTCCGGGAACCGAGTGTCGAGCAATCCCACGATCCGTTCGCTGAGAAAGCGGTCGAGCGCTTCCTTGTCGGCAGTCAACTCCTGTCGCCAGTGAGCGACCCCGGCCCGCTCGTCGGTGGTGGGTTTGCCTTTGACCAACAGCTGCAGCGTTCGGATGGCCTGGCGGGCCACGCGTTCAGCCGTGTCCCCTTGTTCCAGCCATGCCGCCAAACCCGACGCTACAGCTTCCTGAAGCCGCTGATACGAATCGGAAGAGGAGTCAGGATTCATCTCCGGAATCCGGGCCTCATCGAGCTGCCGTTTTACGAATCCCTCCAGGTTGGAGACCAGCGCATCCCGAGAGAGCCAGTCCTCCAGCAACGCGAGCACGCGCGTTTGCGCGGCCTCAGGATCCATCTGCAGCAACTGCAGTACTTCCTCAGGGGTGCGTTCGGAGAAGCTCTGCGCGGCCTGTACAATCGCCGCCAGCACCTTATCTCGATTGGAGCGATTACGCGCCGCTTCTTCGAGAGTCTCGATGAGGTCATCAATGATCTCGGGCATATTCTCGGTCAGCGAGCGATCATACTGCCCAGCCGAGATCAGAAGGCGCTGCAGCAGATTGAGCTTATCCAGGATGTCCTGCAACAGCAGTTTGCCGCGAACCGACAACTCGTTGCGGATATCCGGGCGCCCGAGAAAGCGCAGCAACTCCTGCAACACCGGCTCGTATATACCGTCCAGCGCGCGGTAGAGCTCAACCCAGAACCTTCCGGGAATACGGTCGCTTATTGTTCGATCCGATTCGAGCTCACGCTCGAACCAGCGCTGTGCCGCTTCGAGGACCTGATCGCGCACTTGCGCAGAGGTCAGCACGCGAACGAGCCCCTGCGCGAGTTGCTCCCGGTTCGGCGCATCCACGAGGTCGGCGATTCGCCGCCCGCCGAGTGCACCGGCCGCGTTTGAAACCAGCGCCGCCGCCGCGTGGTGAGTGCTCGGAGAACGCAACAGTGCCGCCAGCAAAGGCACCACGATTCGTTCGAGCTCGGTCTCTCCCCCCTCTCCGGGCGTCGGTTCGCTCAGCACCGAACTCGTTTCCTCGCCGTCCAATACCCGCTGCGTAACCTGCCCAACCGTGTTGCGGATGCCGTCCTGAAAGCGTAGTGACCGCAGCTGGGCGCGCAGCACGTCCTCGGTAAGCAGTTGGTTGGACACCATCCGTCCGATGCTCTGGGCCAGCTCGTGCCGTTGCTTGGGAATGATGCCGGGTGTGAACGGCACGCGTACTCCCGCAACCCGGATCTCCCGAAGCGGCCGAAACAACATCTTGATTGCGATCGAGTTGGTCACGTATCCGATCAGCGCCCCCAGAAACGGCGGTAACACCCATGGCCAGTACGCGATGATTGCTTCAGTCATCAAGCCACCTTTCGGCCGCGTTTTCGGCTTGTCGTATGAGCTCAAATCGCCCGATCTGGGCACCGTGAACCCAGCCTTCGAGCCCTTCGAACTGCAGTTGATACCAGTGATCTCGCGAGCCGAACTGCGTTTCGCGAAACCCGGTTCGTTCAGCGATCTCTGCGATATCACCGCGGCGCATCTGCGCGGCGATCGAGGCTTCGAGCCGCGGCTCGGTTCTCAGTGGAACGTAGGTCTGCTCGGCCACTGCCCAGCGCGCGCGGCCGGAAATCACCGGTGTCGCGGGCGCCGCGAACGAGTCATCTCCGGTGTCCCCGCCGCAGGCTGCGACGAGAGTGGCCAGCAATAGGCTGCCAAGCACCGCAAGAACCCGCCGCCGAGCACTGAGAGCTAGCGAGAGTCTTCTCATGAGCGTGCCGCCTGCGTCTCTCCCCGCAAGGTCTGCAGCTCGTCGCGTACCACGGCTGCTTCCTCGAACTCAAGATTCTTAGCGTGCTCGAGCATGAGTTGTTCGAGCTCGCGTTCGAGCGCCTTGCGTTGTTTCGGAACCAGTATATTGTACTGTGCTTTCAGCACCTCGATCGAGTGCCGTTCTATGCTGCGCTTCTCTTCTTTCTGCCGCACAATAATGCTTTGAACCGCTTTGCGGATGGTTTGCGGGGTGATCCCGTGGGCGGCGTTATACTCCTTCTGAATGCGCCGGCGTCGTTCGGTCTCGTCGATTGCGATCCGCATCGCATCTGATACCCGGTCTGCATACATGATAACCTTGCCGTGCTCATTACGAGCCGCACGTCCGATGGTCTGAATCAGGGAGGTTGAGGAGCGCAGAAACCCGATCTTGTCGGCGTCGAGAATCGCGATCAGTGAAACCTCGGGAAGGTCCAGTCCCTCGCGCAACAGGTTGATGCCCACGAGTACGTCGAACCCGCCGGTGCGCAGCTCAGTCAGTATCTCAGCTCGTTCGATGGTTTCTATCTCGGAATGCAGGTAGCGCACACGCAACCCCATCGTCCCAAGATAACCGGTAAGATCCTCAGCCATTTTCTTGGTAAGCGTAGTAACCAGCACCCGCTCATTCTCGGCAACGCGTGCCCGGATCTCGCCATAGAGGTTTTCAATCTGGCCTTCGGTCGGCCGGACGACCAACCGGGGATCCAGCAAACCGGTAGGCCGTATTATCTGCTCGACAACACGGACCGAGCGCTGCTGTTCTTCCTCGCCGGGGGTCGCGGACACAAACACGGATGCCCCGACAAGGTCCTCGAACTCCTGGTAGAACAGCGGACGATTGTCGAGCGCCGAGGGTAGCCTGAAACCGTGCTCTACCAGCGAGCTCTTGCGCGATCGATCTCCCGCATACATTCCACGTACCTGCGGTATAGTGACGTGCGACTCGTCGATAAATGTCAGAAAGTTGTCAGGAAAATAGTCGAGCAGCACCGCCGGACGCTCGCCCTCGTCTCTACCGCTGAGATGGCGCGAGTAGTTCTCGATACCCGCGCAGTATCCCATCTCTTCCAGCATCTCGATGTCATACTCGGTGCGCGATTTCAGCCGTTGCGCCTCCACGAGGCGGTTAGCGCGCACGAGTTCTTCATAGCGCTCATCGAGTTCGGCGCGGATCTTACCCAGCGCTGTACGGATCTGTTCCTCCGGCAACACAAAGTGTTTGGCTGGATACACTACCAGGAGCTCGAGCTCGTCCAGGGCCTCGCCGCTCACGGGGTCTATCTTGGTGATCCGTTCCGTCTCGTCCCAGTCCAGCTCAACCCGGTAGGCTTCCTCAAGATACGAAGGAAACACTTCAACTACGTCACCCTTGATCCGAAAGCATCCGCGCTTGAGGACTGCATCATTGCGCTCATATTGCAGTGATACGAGCTTCCTGCGCACC
>PUNW01000061.1 GCA_003552665.1 Spirochaetaceae bacterium
AGAACACGATCGCGGTGACGATCACTCCCCCCTGCACCACCGGGAAATCCCGGCGGTAAATCGCCGACAGCAACAGCCGTCCGAGCCCGGGCAGCGAAAAAACCTGTTCAATGACGATCGAGCCGCCCAACAGATAACCGAACTGGATTGCGCCCACGGTTATCACCGGGATCAGTGCATTCCGGAGCGCGTAGCCGTAGCGAACCCGACGCTCCGGCAGTCCGTGTGCGCGAGCGGCGAGCACATATTCGCGTTCCAGCTCCTCGAGCATCGATGAGCGCACCAGGCGCACCAGCACCGCCGCCCGGCTCAGAGCCAGCGCAACCACCGGCAGCACGAAATGCCGGGGAGTGGCAGCGCCGAACAGCGGAAACCAACCCAACACCACCGCAAAGACCAGCAGCAACAGGATAGCGAGCCAGAACTCCGGCAGGGCCATCGCCAGGTGCGAGAAACCCATCCCGAAGTAATCGACCGCTCCCCACCGCCGCACCGCCATCGCCACGCCGAGCGGGAGCGCCACCAACAGCGCCCCGCTGAACGCGGCCACCGACAGCGACAGAGTCAACGGTATGCGTTCACGGATCAGCTCGGCCACCGGTCGCTGGTGGAAGAACGAGGTGCCGAACTGCAGCCTGGCAGTGGACGACAACCAATCGAGATACTGCTCCGCTAATGGGCGGTCGGTGCCGAGCTCGGCGCGTAAGGCTGCCACTTCGCGCTCATCGGCGTCTATGCCGGCGATCGTGCGCGCCGGATCTCCCGGGAGCACGCGCAACACCACAAAGACCAGACTCGTGATGATGAAAATGGTCACGAATAGTCGGCCGAGTTTGGCAAGGGTGAAACGCACTGCAGGCATTGCCATAGGCATCGCGGTTTACGATTTGGGCGCGTATCGCCGCCGCCGCGGGGGCGCCGGCGCATACCACCTACCGGTTGAGCGCCATGAGGACACGTTCCAAGACCTTGGACCGATCGAGCGGTTTGACGATGTAGTTGCGGGCGCCGATCATGAGCGACTCTTTCACGAGGTCGTTTTTCCCGAGCGCGCTGATCATCACCACGCAGGCATTGTTATCGAACTCCACAATCTCCCGCAACGCGCCGACACCGTCAAGCTTCGGCATCGTGATGTCCATTGTGACGAGGTCGAGATTTGGATACAGCTCTTTGTATCTTTCGACCCCTTCGCGGCCGTCCGCAGCCGTCGCTACGACGTGAAACCCGGCCGAGGTCAGAATCTGCCCGAGTTGCTTGGCAATGAACAATGAATCATCGACGATCAGAACGCGGTACGGAGACCCGTCCGGCTTGAGGCCCTCCGGTTCCTTCTCGTTTAGGCTGGGAAAGTCGCCCTTGCTTTTCATGCGCCCGTCTCCTTGATCGGGCCATTATAGCGTATACACGGATAGGTGACGCAAGCGCTACGGCACGGGAGCGCCTCGGCCGCTAGGCGGGCCCGGCACTCCCGCGGGGGACAGAAGACTTTTTGAAACGGCTTTTTACATCGATTTTTACATCGATTTTTACTTCCGTTTTTGCCGCCGTTTTTTACCGCTGATTTTTAATTCCAGTCATTGAGCTCCGGCGGTCGTGCCGCCGTCCGGTAACCGGCTGCCGGCCCCGGGAAGCTGCAGCCCTGGCGGCGCCTCAAAACACCCCGGTTACTCATATTGCAATACCCGTGCCGAGCGGAAGCAAATCCTATAACTACCTACATGAAAATGACTTAGGAGAAGGCTTCGGGCTTTGCGGCTGGACGGCAGTTATGCCGATTGCATAACCCCCGCCCGGAGACTGGCGTTATCTTGTTACAAAGTAATGAATTATGGGAGAAGACTGCGCTATGCAATCTGCATACGCATGCAAATTGCATAGTCTGCCGCGGCGTCGGCACCGCGGTGTAGTTCAGACGGAGGTGTTTTGTTTGGCGCGCCGGCTGACGGTGGATTGAGACACACCGAGCATCGAGGCCGCAGCCGATTGGTTGCCGCCGCTGAGCCGCAACGCCTCATCGATCAGCCAGGCCTCCACGTCCTTGAGCTTGGGGAACCCTCCGAATCTGCGGATCAATGCCGCCGCCTCCGAAGCATCCTGCTCACGCATAGCCGTTTCACCCGAACCGCTCCAGGGCGTGCCGTTGTCCGACAGCCCCGCCTCGGTGTTCCGCAGGTATTCCCTCACGATCTCGATCGTCAGTCGTCCGCCGGTGTGCCTTCCCAAAGCATCGTAGACCATCGCCTGCAGCTCGCGCACGTTGCCCGGGAAGCGGTAGTGTGAGATGTAGTCGAAGAGCTCCGGTTGAACCTGAGGAACACTGCAACCGAGCGTCTCGCACGCCTCGTGCAGAAAATAGGTAAACAATACCGGGATGTCTTCGCTGCGCTCGCGCAACGGTGGAAGGTGGATGCGATGCGAAACCAGCCGGTAGTAGAGGTCGCGCCGGAACGCGCCCTCCTGCTGGAGCTGTTCCAAATCGGCGTTGGTTGCAACCACGATGCGTGCGCGCGAACGGCTCGGGCGGTCGGCGCCGAGCGGATAGTATTCGCCCTCCTGCAGCAGGCGCAACAGCTTCACCTGCGACTGCTGATCGAGGTCACCGATCTCGTCCAGAAACAGTGTACCCCGATTAGCTTGCTCGATGAGCCCCTGGCGCGTCGTGTCCGCGCCGGTGAATGCACCTCTGCGGTGGCCGAACAGCGTATCGGAAAACATCGTGCCGTCGAGCCCGGCGACGTTGACCGCGATCAGCTCACCGCTGCGCTCGCTGAGATCATGGATCGCACGTGCGATCAACTCCTTGCCGGTTCCGCTCTCACCGGTCACGAGCACCGGCCACGGCGTGCGCGCGATCGCTTCAAGCTGTACGAACACCCGTTTCATCAGCGGGCTCACCGTGACGATACCGCGGAATCGCTGCGGGTCATCAGGCTCATCGCGGTTCTCATTCTGCTGCATGATCTGCACCTGATCCTGCAGCTCGCGCAAGCGCCGGGCGTTGCGCACCGCTCCGACCATGCGCGCTTCGTCCACCGGCTTGGTCATGAAGTCAAAGGCGCCGCGCCTCATGCACTCCACGGCGGTCTCGATTCGATCGACAGCGGTTATCACGATGACCGGGATCTCCGGATAGCGCTCGGTGATCTGCGAGAGAATTTCTTCACCGGAGAGGTACGGCATGTTGAGATCCAGCAGAACCACCGAGACCGGTGTGTGGGCGACGAGCTCCATCACCGTTCGACTATCGCTGCAGATCAGCGTGTCGCTGTAGCCGTGTTCTGCGAGAACCGCCTCGTAAAACTCGGCAGTAAGCAGCTCGTCGTCCACAATCAGGATAACGCTATTCACAGTGTTCATTATCGGCTCTGAAGACATCATAGTACAGTTTTGTTCACTACGACAAAGAAAAACATGCTATCCTTGCGCCCATGTCGTCACTACTAGCTGCAGCACCGTCAGCTGCAGCGCCGTCAGCTGCAGCTCCGTCCGCTCCCGGCCCGGTACGGGCCACTGAACACCTGCTCGCCTCGTCGTCCGAGGCGCAGCGCGAGGCAGGCCACCCGCACAGCGCCCGCACTACGCCGCTGAACGACCGCCCTGCGCGCCGCGGGAACTACGTGCTGTACTGGATGCAGGCTTCGATGCGTGTTGAGCATAATCCGGCCTTCGACGCTGCGCTGGCATACGCGACCGCGAGAAACCAACCCTGTCTGGTCGCCTTTGCACTGTGCGACGACTTCCCGAGCGCGAATCTCCGCCATTACCGCTTCATGCTCGAGGGGTTGCGTGAGGTGCAGGCGGCCCTCCGGGCGCAGGGCATAGAGTTCGTGGTGCTGCACGGAGACCCGGTTGCACTGATCATCGCCGCCGCGTCCGAGGCCTCGATGGTCGTCACCGACTGCAGCTACCTGCGCCTGCAACGCGCGTGGCGTTCGCGGGTCGCCGCGGCGGTGGGTGCAATGATGGTCGAGATTGAGGGCGACGTCGTCGTGCCGGTAGCAACCTCGTCATCCAAGGAAGAGTACAGCGCTGCTACGCTCCGCCGCAAGCTCCAGCCCTTACTCGCGCACTGGCTGCCGCAGCAGCCGGGTGATGCCGGAAGCATTACCGGCAGTGACCCTGACGGCAAGGCCGGTACAGGCGTTTCAGGTCAACCGACACCCGCCTCCTCAGCCGGCCGTTCCGCAATTCCGCCGATGATCCGCAATTTACCGCAGCTTCAGGCTGAACTGGCGCGCGGAGTCGATGCTGTGCTCGCCCACCTTACGATCGACCGCTCGGTGCCGCCCTCCTCCAGGTACGTCGGCGGCTTAAGCGAGGCTGAAAGCCGGCTTGAGGATTTCCTCCTCCACCGGCTCGCTTACTATTCCGAGACGCGCAGTGACCCTGCGCGCGCGCTCACCTCCAATTTGAGCGCCTATCTGCATTTCGGTCAGATCTCCCCGACTTATGTCGCCCGGCGGGTTCGGGCGGCCGCTTCCGCCTCGCAGGACCACGCACAGCAGCTCGCCGCCGGAGCGCAGGCATTCCTCGAGGAGCTTATCGTCCGGCGCGAGTTGGCGATCAACTTCGCCTATTACAATCCCTGCTACGACCAGTTCGAGTGCCTCCCCCGATGGGCGGCCGCCACCCTCGCGCAGCACGCTTCGGATCCCCGCCCGCAACTCTACACACTGCGGCAGCTCGAACAAGCCGAGACGGAAGACCCGTACTGGAACGCGGCACAGCGGGAGATGCTCATCACCGGCACAATGCACGGTTACATGCGAATGTACTGGGGAAAGCGCCTGATCGAGTGGCATCGCGAGCCGCGCGAAGCGTTCGCGACCGCCGTCTACCTCAACGACAAATACCAGCTAGACGGGCGCGACCCGAACGGATACGCAGGTGTGGCCTGGTGTTTCGGCAAGCACGACCGCGGCTGGCCGGAGCGCCCGATCTTCGGCACGGTGCGCTCGATGACAGCCGGAGGTCTCAGGCGCAAGTTTGCGATCGAGCGTTATGTCGCCGCCTGGACGCGGACTTGACGCACTCATCCCGGCTGCAATACTGTGTAGGCCGACGCCTATGAGGATAAGCTATAACGCCCCGGTAACCCTTACGTTCGCGCTGGTGTCGACTGCGGTCCTGCTGCTCGACATGTTGTTCGGCGGCACGGTCACTGCATCGATTTTTTCGGTGGGTGCAGCAATGGACACCACGCGGCCCCTGGAGTATGTGCGGCTCGTCGCGCATATCGGGGGTCATGCGGACTGGAATCACCTGATGTCCAACTTCGCGTTCATCCTGTTGCTCGGGCCCATCCTCGAAGAGAAGTACGGGTCGCTGAACCTGGTGACGATGATGCTGATCACCGCACTGATCACCGGGGTGCTGAACGTGCTGTTCCTCACCACCGGCCTGATGGGTGCAAGCGGCATCGTGTTCATGATGATCCTTCTTGTTTCGTTCACGAACTACCGCAAGGGTGAGATTCCCCTGACCTTCATCCTGATCGTGGCGTTGTATCTCACGCGAGAGATCATGGCAGCGATGCAAACTGACGGCATCTCACAGTTTGCGCATATTCTCGGCGGTATCTGCGGCAGCATGTTCGGCTTCCTGAAACCGGGCCGAAGCGATTAGCCGGCCGGCGTCCTCATCGAATGGGCGGGAGGCAGACCGCCCGCATCGAAACTACATCGCGTACGCTGCAGCGCCGCGCCTGCCGCATTGACGGAACGACGGAGAAAACACGAATGAAAGCCAAGCTTGACGCCTATATCGACCGCTTTCGCGAGGTAGAGCAACTGGTCGCCGAACCGGACATTCACAAGAATCCGGAGCGCTACAAGAGCCTCATGCGTGAGCATGCGCATCTGAGCGAGATCGCCGCGGCATACGAGAAATACACGAGGCTCCGGGAGCAGTTGGAGGAAGCCCGAACGCTGCTCGCCGAGGAACAGGACCACGAGCTGCAGGAAATGGCGCGTCAGGAGGTCAGACAACTCGAGGAGCAGCTCGAACAGCTGGAACACGAGATCAAGCTGCTGTTGATTCCGATCGACCCGATGGACGACAAAAACACGATAATGGAAATCCGTGCCGGCACCGGTGGTGATGAAGCGTCGCTGTTTGCGGCCGATCTGTATCGCATGTACACGCGCTACGCGGAGAGCAAAGGCTGGAAGACCGAGATCATGTCGACAAGCGACACAGAAGTGGGGGGCTACAAGGAGATCGTGTTCTCGATTTCGGGCAAACAGATCTTCGGCAATCTCAAGTACGAGAGCGGGGTGCACCGGGTTCAGCGCGTTCCGACCACCGAGTCCGGAGGGCGCATCCATACCTCGGCGGTCACTGTGGCAGTGCTTCCGGAAGCCGAAGACACCGACATCCAGATCAACAATGAAGACCTCCGGATCGACGTCTTCCGCTCCTCCGGCCCCGGCGGGCAGAGTGTCAACACCACCGACTCGGCGGTGCGCATCACGCACGAACCGAGCGGACTGGTGGTGAGCTGCCAGGACGAAAAGTCGCAGCACAAGAACAAAGCCAAGGCGCTCCGCATTCTGAAGGCTCGTCTGTACGAACTGGAGGAACAGAAGAAGCAGCAGGAGCGCGCAACGGCTCGCAGACTGCAGATCGGCTCCGGTGATCGCTCCGAGCGTATTCGAACCTACAACTTCCCACAGAACCGGGTGTCAGACCACCGCATCAACCTGACCCTCCACAAGCTCGACAGCATCATGCAAGGGGAGCTCGATCAGTTGATCGAAGCCCTGAAGCTCAGTGAACAGGAAGCGATGTTGCAGTCGCAATTCTCGTAGTGCAGGACGGCGATGACGATTCGCGAGGCAGCCCTGCAAGCCGCCGCGGTTTTGCGGGAAGGGCCCGGCGAAACACCCCTGCTCGATGCCACGCTCCTGCTGGCCGACGTACTCGGGATCACCCGGGAGCAGCTCATCGCCGCGCATCCCGAGCAGATTTCGCCGGAAGCGCGGAACGCCTTCCTCCGCCTTGTGAATGAGCGCTCCCGCGGAGTGCCGGTAGCCTACCTTCTCGGACGGAAAGAGTTCTACGGGCTGGAGTTCACCGTGAGCCGGGAGGTGCTCGTACCCCGCCCCGACAGCGAGCTGGTCGTGGAGGTCGCGCTCGAGCTGATAGCCCGAATCGGACCCGCAGCTCGGCTGCACGACTGCTGTACCGGCAGCGGCTGCATCGCCGTGGCGGTCGCCTCGGCTGTACCGCAGGCGCAGGTATCGGCTTCGGATCTGTCGCCGGCTGCGCTGCGGATCGCACACCGCAATGCTGAGCGCCTTACGCCGGGGCGCGTACGCTTTCAGCGCAGCGACTACCTGCAGGACGTCGAGGGATGCTTTGACGTGATCACCGCAAACCCGCCGTATCTCACGCCGGCGGAGATCGCTGCCCTCGCAAGCGGCGAGCCCCGCGAGGCCCTGGACGGCGGGGCTGACGGTCTGGCGGCCTATCGTCGTCTGATTCCTGAGGCTGTAGATAAATTAACCGTGAATGGGTATCTTGTACTAGAAGGAGGCAGGGAGCAACACGCAGCAATTGCGGCGCTCCTGGGGGCAGCCGGTTTCGATGAGGTTTCATGTTACCATGATCTCGGTGGCGCTCCGCGAGTGACGGTGGGGAGATTGCGTTAATGGTTCATACGATCGAAGAGCTCAAAGACATTCTTACCCCATACTCAGAAGAGGACCGCGCGCGGATTGTGGAGGCGGCCGAGCTCGCGCAGCAGCTCCACGACGGCCAACTACGTGACAGCGGCGAGCCGTACTTCGTGCATCCGCTGCAGGTAGCCGAGATCCTCGTCGAGATGCGCCTGGACCCGGCCACCGTGATCAGCGCCCTTCTGCATGACGTACTCGAAGACACCGCTATGAGCCGCGAGGAGCTGCGGAGCCGGTTCGGCCAGGAAGTAGAACAGCTGGTCAACGGTGTGACCAAGATCGCCTCGGTCAAGGCAAAAAACAAGAACATTCAGGAAGCCGAGACGATCCGCAAAATGCTGTTTGCGATGGTCAAGGATGTGCGCGTTATTCTGATCAAGCTGGCCGACAAGCTGCACAACATGCGTACGCTCGAGTACAAGCCCGGCGAGCGACGGACCGCTATCGCTCAGGAGTGCCTTGATATCTACGCTCCACTTGCCGGACGGCTCGGCATCTCGTGGCTGCGCGACGAGTTCCAGGATCTTTCGCTTAAGAATCTCAACCGCGATACCTACGATCACATCAAGAGTTTTGTCGCGCAGAAGCGCAATGAGCGCAGCGATTATCTCGAGCAGATCAAGCAGGCGATCGCCGAGCGGGCGGCCGCTGAGAACATCGCTGTCACGGTGGAAACGCGCGCCAAGCACTTCTACTCGGTCTACCAGAAGATGAAAAAGCGCGGGAAGGGGCTCGAAGAGATCTTCGATCTACTTGGCATCCGTATCCTGTGCAAGACCGAGAGCGAGTGTTACACCCTGCTCGGGCTCGTGCACCGCTCCTGGCCGCCGATCGAGGGCCGGTTCAAGGATTACATCGCGATGCCGAAGTCCAATCGCTATCAGAGTCTTCACACTACGATACTCGCGACCGGCGGCAAGATGCTCGAAATCCAGATCCGCACCTATGAGATGCACCAGACCGCCGAGCATGGGATTGCCGCGCACTGGATGTACAAGGGCGGGCGAGGTCAACAGCAGCTGAGTAGCCAGGATTTCGTGATCATGGACCGGCTGAAGAACATGAACTCCTTGAGGATAACCTCGCGCGAGTTCCTCGACGAAATCAAGCGCGAAATTCTCAAGGACTACATCTACGTCTTTACCCCGAAAGGCGACGCCGTTCAGCTGCCGCGGGGCGCCACCGCGATTGATTTCGCCTACCACATCCACACCGAAGTCGGGCATCATACCGTGGGCGCAAAGGCCGACGGCCAGATCATCCCGCTGAAAAGCGCGCTGAAGAACACGCAGGTGATCGAGATCCTCACCTCCAATAACGCGCATCCGCACGTGAACTGGCTGCGCTACGTGCGTACCTCGCGCGCACGCTCCAAGATCCGTCAGTGGCTGAACAAGAACGACGAGACCTTGTTCGTCGACAAGAGCGTGGTGGCACGCAAGAAGGTAACGCCCAGCCGGCCGGAACCGGAAGAGGCTAAACCGCAGGAGCCGACCGAGGACGACTACCCCACCCGCATATTGGACACCGACAAAATCGGTGTTCGCATCGGCGACGAGCGCAACCTGATGATTCGCTTCGCGCAGTGCTGCCAGCCGAGCACCGGTGACGCCATCATCGGGTACGTCTCCCGCGGCCGCGGGATCATCGTCCATCGCCTCGATTGTCACAATCTGCAGTTCATCGAAGACTTCGAGAGCCGCCGAATCGAGGTTGAGTGGGAGACGGTTTCTCCGAAGGCCACTCGCCGTTTTCGCGTGACCGCGCGCAAGAAGTCGGATCTGTTCTCCGAGATCGAGGGCGCGGTCCGCAAGTTCAAAGGGCACCTGATCGAAGGCCGCGTCGAAGAAAACGAGCGGGGTCAGCTCGAAGGCGAGTTCACGATGGAACTCGAGAACCCCGATGACTTCAAGCGGGTGATGAAGAGCATCCGCACCGTCCCCGCCGTCATCACGCTCAGCGACTCAGTCCAGCAATACTCCTCCGCCTGACGTTTCGTGAGGGGGGGACTGCCGCGCACCGTGTCGGTGAAACCGCTTGTCTCGCACATGATCGAGCGGTATCTTTGCGAGGCAAAACGTCACAGCTTAGGAGGACAGCAATGGCACAGGTTACACGCAAAGGCCAACCGATCAACACCATCGGTGAGCTCCCGGCCCAAGGGAGCACAGCCCCGGATTTTCGACTTACCAAGAGCGACCTCAGCGATGTAACGCTTGCCGATTTCGCCGGCAAGAAGAAGATACTGAGCATAACGCCGAGCCTGGACACCAGCACCTGCGCAGCGAGCGCCAAGCGCTTCGACACCGAGGCAGCCAAGCTCGGCGACACTGTTATTCTGCATGTCAGCCGGGATCTCCCGCCCGCTCAGGCACGCTTCTGTAAATCCGAAGGAGTGAGCTCGGTTATCACCCTGAGCGAGCTGCGCGACCGGGAGTTCGGTCGGCAATACGGCGTCGAGATCGTTGACGGCCCGATCGCCGGGTTGCTCGCTCGCGCGGTCATCGTGCTGGACAAGGACAACCGCGTGGTTTACACCCAACAGGTGCCCGAGACCTCACAGGAGCCCGACTACGAGGCGGCTTTGGCCGCTGCCCGCGAAGCTTAGGCATGGTCTTCGGCAGCTCGAACCGTTATGCAGCACCGGCCGGCCGTTGCGCTTGTGGAACCGGAGATTCCTCAAAACACCGGGAACGTCGCGCGCACCTGCGCCGCGACCGGTTTTGAGCTGCATCTGGTCGAACCACTGGGTTTTGAGATCACCGACCGTCACCTGAAGCGTGCCGGCCTGGACTACTGGGACGCGGTCACGGTTATCCGCCACGCCTCGCTCGCGGCATTTCTCGAGGCAACGGCTGAGCGGCCGCGGTTTTTCGTGAGCACCAAAGGGGCGCGAGCGTACACTGATCCGGTTTACCCCGCCGGCTGCATCCTGGTATTCGGCCGCGAAACAGCCGGGCTGCCGGCGGAGCTGCTTGCCGCACAGTACGAGCAAACCGTCCGCATTCCGATGCGTTCAGGGCTGCGCTCGTTGAACCTTTCGAACTCGGCAGCCATACTGGTGTATGAAGCGATGCGACAGTGGGGGTTCCCCGGCTGCCGGACAGGAGGGGATCGATGCAACGAATCGGGATAATCGGTTTCGGCAACATGGGGTCGTCTATCGCGCGTGGTTTGCGCGCCGAGGACGAAGGGCTTCGCCTGGGGGTGATCGAGCCGAACGGCGCGGCGCGTCAGCAGGCGGTTTCGGAGCTCGGGGCGACCGACTATACCGACGATCCGGAACGCTGTTTCACCGAGTCGGACGTTATCATTCTGGCGATCAAGCCCCAGGATCTGGACGATGCGGCCGAACGCCTGCGTTCGTACAGCGCCGGCGCGCCTGTGATATCTGTGCTGGCGGGCACCCCCATTCGGCGCGTCGCCGACCTTCTCGGCACTGAGCAGGTCGCCCGCTTCATGCCGAGCCTCGCCGCGAGCGTCGGCAGGTCGCTTGTCGGCGTGGCTTTCAGTCCCGAGGCCGACTCGACACTGCGACAAAACGCCTTCAAAGCTGCCAATGCAATCGGGACTCCGCTTGAAGTTCCCGAACACCTCATGGCCGCGGTGACCGGAGTCTCCGGGTCGGGACTCGCCTACGCCTTCACCTTTGCGCACGCACTGGCGATGGGCGGGGTCGCAACCGGCCTCAAGTACGACGATGCCCTACACGCTGCGATTGCGGTGCTGGATGGCGCCTCAGCCGTGCTGAAGAGCACGGGACAGCATCCGCAGGTGCTCACGAGCAGGGTATCCTCGCCGGGCGGAACTACGATTCGCGGTCTCACCGCGCTGGAGCGCGGTGCCTTCACCGCGACCGTGATCGACGCCGTGCGCGAAGCGGCTGCGCGCGCCTCGGAGCTCGAGGGCTGACTGTTCCAAACGGTTCCGAACGCCCGCCGAACTGCTTGTCGGCGCTGCTGCTTTTCGCTAAGATTCGCGCACAATGCTCGATTTGAAATTTATCCGTGACAATCTCGAAGCCGTAAAGGCAAGTATTGAGGCGCGCAATGTGCAGGCAGATGCGGATTTCGTCGCTCGGAAGTACGACGAGCGCAACGCGCTGCTCAAAGAGCTGGAGCACCTGCGCGCGCAGCGCAACGAAAACGCCAAGAAGATGAAGGCCGCCCCCGATGAGCAGACCCGGTCAGCGCTGATCGACGAAGGCAAGCGACTGAAAACGGCGATACCGGATCTCGAGAACAAGCTCGAGACGCTGGAGCAAAGGCTCTACACCGAGGCGACCAAGGTCCCGAACATGGTGCACCCGGACGCGCCGATAGGTCCCGACGAAAGCGCCAACCGCGAACTGAAGCAGGTCGGGGGTATTCCGGAATTCACCTTCCCCACGCGCGATCACATCGCAATCGGAGAACAGCTCGGGCTGCTGGACTTTGAACGCGGAACCAAGGTATCCGGAACGAAGTTCTATTATCTGAAGAATCAGGCCGTGTTGTTGGAGCTCGGCCTCGTTCGCTTCGCGCTCGATCACCTCGCGCGCAAGGGCTTCCGCCTGATGCTGACCCCCGACATCGCACGCGAGAGCATCGTGGACGGGATCGGTTTCAATCCCCGCGGGCCTGAAAGCAATCTCTACACGCTCGAGGGTGAGGGTACGTGTCTGGTGGGCACTGCCGAGATCACCCTGGGCGGCTACTATGCGAACGAGATTCTCGCTGCCGAGGAGCTTCCGGTCCTTATGGCCGGCTTATCACACTGCTTCCGCCGTGAAGCCGGTGCTGCCGGGCAGTTTTCCAAGGGCCTGTATCGCGTACACCAGTTCACCAAGGTCGAGATGTTCGTGCTATGTACTCCCGAAACCTCCGAGCAGGAACACGAGCGTCTGCGCGAGATCGAAGAAGAGCTCTTCTCGAGCCTGGAGATTCCCTATCGCGTTGTCGACACCGCAACCGGCGATCTCGGGGCGCCTGCATACCGCAAGTACGACCTCGAAGCCTGGATGCCGGGACGGGGCGAGAGGGGTGATTGGGGCGAGATCACCAGCGCTTCGAACTGCACCGATTATCAGGCGCGCAGGCTCGGCGTGCGTTACAAGAGCCCTGAGGGTAATCGCCACGTTCATATGCTGAACGGCACGGCGATAGCGGTTTCGCGCGCGATAATCGCGCTGTTGGAAAACTACCAACAGGCCGACGGATCGGTGAGAATACCCCGGGCGCTCGTGCCCTACGTTGGGTTCGAGCAAATCGGCCCCGCCGATGACTAGACCGGAGATCATTGCCGAAATCGGATCCAGCCACGGCGGTGAGCTCGGCCGTGTTCGTGAGCTGGTGGCCGCGGCCGCCGAGGCCGGCGCCGATTGCGCCAAGTTTCAGTACATCATCGCCGACGAGATCATCCATCCGCGCACCGGAAGCGTGCGTCTGCCCGGTGGGGCGGTTGCGCTTTACGACCAGTTCCGGGCGCTGGAGCAGCCGCCATCGTTCTACGAGGAATGTGCGGCAGCCTGCCGGCAACACGGACTCGCGTTTCTCTGCACCGTGTTCGGGATCGAGAGCCTGGATCGTTTGGCGCGCCTCGCTCCCGAGCGTGTGAAGATCGCCTCACCCGAGCTCAACCATCTGCCGTTGGTGCGTGCTGCTGCCGAGCGCAATCTGGACCTCATCCTCTCCACCGGTGTTTCGAGGCTGGCTGATATCGAGAGCGCAGTCGCCGTGGTCGGTGCTGCGCGCTGTGAGCTCCTGCATTGTATCACCGCCTACCCCGCCCCGGAGGATGAGTACAACCTGCGCGTAATCCCTCACCTGAGCGCGTTATTCGGCCTGCCTGTGGGAGTCTCGGATCACAGCATCGATCCCAGGGTGGTGCCGGCCTGCGCAACCGCCTGCGGAGCGCGCCGCATCGAAAAGCACTTCACGCTGGATAAGTCCGCCGGTGGGCTCGATGACCCAATCGCGCTGGTGCCGGACGAGTTCCGGGAGATGAGCGCGATGGTCACAGCGCTCAGCGAGAGCGCCGATGACGACCTGATCCCGCTTCTGTGCGGGCGATTCGGAGCGCCGCGCGTCCAGGCAGTGCTCGGCGACGGAGTGAAGCGTTTAGCGGCGAGCGAGCGTGCAAACTACGGGCGCAGCAACCGTTCGCTGCATGCCCGGCACGACTTACCGGCCGGGACCGCCATTACCACGGATAATACGGCGCTGCTGCGCACCGAGCACAACCTCAGGCCCGGAATCGAGCCGCAGCACCTCGAGCATGTGCTCGGAGCCGAGCTGA
>PUNW01000230.1 GCA_003552665.1 Spirochaetaceae bacterium
GATGCAGGAGCTCCCACTCCCAATCGAACGACGGAACGACGAACTCCTGCATCGAAAAGATCAACGAAAGCGCAATCGTCACCATGCCGGCGATTCCGGCAACGCCGAAACCGGGAAGCACGAGTATCTCAACGATCAGCAGCACCACGCCAACGAGGAACAGCAACAGCTCCAACGACCCAACCGTCCCGAGGAGAAAATTGCTCGTGAACAACACCGCGAAACAGATCACTGCGATCGTTCCCGGTATACCGAAGCCGGGACTCGAGATCTCGCTGAACAGCGCCACAAGGCCTACGAGGATCAGAATGCTCGCAAAGCCCGCGCCGGTCAAAATCGCGACTGCCTGATCGGCGCCGGTCGGCTCGAGGCGAACGATCTGTGCTCCGCCGTGGCCCGCCTGGTCGAGGAGATCGCCTATTCGAGCGGCGGTGCCGCGTGAAACTCCGAAGCGCTCGGCTTCGCCGGTGGTAAGCGTGAGCAGCTTGCCTTGCTCGGAGACGGTAGCGCCGCGCCTGAGTGCCTCTCCATGTTCGCGCTCGAGCGTCTCGAACTCCGAAGCAGTGGCGAAGCGTTGTCTTTCGTTCAGAAAATACTCGTAAACCGCGAGCTCCGAGTCCACCATCGCGAGGGCGATCGGTACCGGGTAGCCGTTCTTCTCTGCGAGCGCGGCCATCTGTCCCCGCATCGCGCTCACCACCTTCTCGTCCGCGGCAGCCATCTGACCGTCGGGACTCGCCAGGACCGGCGCGGCGGCTCCAATCGAAGTGCCGGGCGCCATATAGATGCTGTCGGTAGCGAACGCAATCATCGCGCCGGCCGACCAGCTCACGCCGGTGCCTTCAGGCGAGAGCGCGACGTAGGCGCTGGTGGGAATGTCGTCCAGCGAGCCGATGAGGTTGGCGATGCGCAGAGCCGAATCAATACGCCCACCGAAGGTGTCTATCTCGAACACGATGCGCGCGGCATTTTCGGAACGCGCTGTACCGATGGTTCGCTGCAGGAATGCAACCTGCGAAGGTTGTATATCGCCGTGAATCGGGATAACATAGACCGCGCCGTCACGGGCGCCGGCAGTTTCGCCCTCAGCGGCCTCTTGGGCGACGCCGTTGATGCTCGGTACCAGGAGCAGCAGGCCGAGTAGACCCAGAACAGAATACGCGGTTCTCATACAGTAATTCCCTAAGTAGAAGCCTACTGGCGCGGATGCGTAAAGTCAAGAAAATACCGTTCGGAGGCATGGGTGCAGCTGCAAGCGTTCAACGATTATCTCGAAGCGAAGTACAATCTCGACAACCGAAGCCTCAGCGGCGAGGTTAACCGCCTTTTTCGCAACGCGGTGCACGCAGGTGAACGGCCGTTGCGGGTATGTGACCTCGGAACCGGGACCGGTGCGATGGTGCGGCGGGTTCTGCAGATGGTCCCGGGGCCGTTGGAGATTGAGGCCGTAGATCTCGAGGAGCGCGACCTGCGGGAGGCCGAAGCGCTCACGCGCAAAGCGTTGGCCGCCGGCGGGTTGCGCGTGCCGGATGGCGAACAGAGCTCCGGCCCGGCCGCGGGTTCCTCGGATGAGAACGGGCTGACGGTGCAGGACCACGAAGGGCGAGCGGCGAGGGTTTGGTTCCGGAGCGCCGACCTGGGATCCTCAGCAGGCCGTGCGATGCTTGCCGGGGGCGGGTTCGACGTTATCACCGCGCACGCGATCATGGATCTGTTGGCTTTGAGGCCGACAATGAAGGCGATAGCTTCAGGTCTGCGTCCCGGCGGCGTGTTCTACGCCACATTGACCTACAACGGGGCGACCACCTTGCTGCCGGGCTATTGCGACCGCGGGTTCGAAGAGGCTCTGATCGAGCTCTATGAAGCGTCTATGGACGCTCGCGGCGGCAGCGACGGTGGCCGGCGCGCCGGAGCGCGTCTCTACGACGCGGCGGTCGCAGCCGGGCTGTCGGTGACAGGGTTCGGAGCTTCGGATTGGGAGATCGTCCCAGGGCGCTGGGGCTACTCCGCCGGTGAGGCGGCCGTTGCCGGGGCGCTGGTGGAGATGATCTACGCCGAGCTCGAGGGGAACCGTAAGCTTCGCAAGCAGGATCTCGAGCGCTGGCGCGACGAGCGGCACGCACAGATCGAGGCACAGCGGCTGACAGTGGTTGTCCATCATACCGATCTCCTCGCCGTCAAGCCTGACGACGCCGGGTCACGGACCGTGACCCCGCGGGGAGCGTAGGGCGACCTCAGCTCTGCTGTGTGAAGCCGCGCACACCGAAGTAGCGGTTAACGCTGCGGCGGTAGCGATCGAACGCAGCACCGAAGCGAGCTGCGAGATGGCGCTCCTCGATACGGATACTCCGGTGCAGGTGAAGCAGATAGATCGGAAACGCGACGAGCGCCGGCAGCATGGGTAGCGCAACGAGGAAGCCGGCCGCGGTCAGGTGCAGGCTCAGTACGATGGGATTGCGGCTGTAGGCGAAGACGCCGCCGGTGTAGAGGCTGTCCTCTGCACTACGATGCCGGCGTAGCTGCAGCGTTGCCGCCGCTCCGAGGGCGGTTCCGGTAATCACGAGCCCCACGCTCACAACTGCGATCGGGGGCAGGCCAAAGGCGGGCGCCGCGCTCAGCGGCAACATCAGCGCGAAGCCCGCCGGATTCATCGTCCAGACGAGCGGAGTTACGAACACCACCCCCAAGGCGGAGTAGCCGCCGATCGGCGCTATGCGTGCCGTTCGCCCGCGCCCTGATCGGGGACTGCGCTTCATCCGGGCCCAGGTGGAGGCTTCGCTCGGTATCGGTAATGCGGTGAGCTCCAGCGCCACAACGAGATACGCCGCCGCAAAACTCGCGCGCAAAACAAGCTCAACGCTCACTGCGAGCCACCCCGCTATGGCTGCACAAGCGCGCGTAAACATCGGCGCTCTGCTCCGAACGCCAATGCTCGCTCAGAAACGCTTCCAGCTGTTCCGCACTCAGCCAGGCGGCGAACAGAAAGCGGGTTGCCTCGCCGGGGACGAGGTTGTACTCATACTCGCCCAACTCCGCGAGCCGTTGCATGCACTTGCCCGCGCGCTCGGCCGCTGCCGGAACGAACTCGAACGA
>PUNW01000147.1 GCA_003552665.1 Spirochaetaceae bacterium
ACCGCTCGCCTATGCGCTTCGGATGAAGCTTCGGCGGCTACTCGGCTCCGAGCCGGCCGTGGCCGAACGCATCGAGGTGCACTCGCTCGACTCGCTCGCGCTGCGCCTGCACAAGGCTATGCTCGGCCCGGTCACGCCGGCATCTCAGCAAACCGTGCGCGAGGTTCTCGGAGAGGCCGCTCAGAGCGTGGAGGGACACGAGTTCAGTGAGCGGTTCCTGTTGGCTGAGTGGCGGCAGGTAGTGGACGCGCGGCAGCTTAAGGATTGGGAGGATTATCGCGACGTTGTTCGACTCGGACGCAAGACCCGCCTTGCCGAGACGAAGCGCAGAACGCTCTGGGCGATCTTCTCTGAAGCGCGTGCGAAGCTCGCTGAACGCAACGAAAAGACGCTTGCACAGATCTACTTCGACCTCGCAGAGACCTACCGGCACGGGAAAGCGGCCCCCTATGACTTCGCGGTTGTAGACGAGGCGCAGGACCTCGGCGTCGCCGAGCTGCAGTTTTTCGCCGCAATGGCCGCCGGCCGCGAGAACGGGCTGTTCTTCTCAGGCGACCTCGGCCAGCGCATCTTTCAACAGCTTTTCTCATGGAAGGCGCTGGGGATCGAGATTCGCGGCCGCTCCCACACCCTCAAGGTGAACTACCGAACCTCGCACCAGATACGCCGGCTTGCCGATCGCCTGCTTGATCGCGAAGTAGCCGACGCCGACGGCTACGTTGAAGACCGCCGCGGCACCGTCTCGGTATTCGGCGGCCCGGAACCGGCTATTGATATCTGCAGCACCGAGGCGGAAGAGATAGCGACCGTCGCGGAGTGGCTGCAGGCTCGAAGCACCGAGGGCTGCAATCCGCATGAGCTTGCGGTGTTTGTGCGCTCGGCCGCAGAGGTCCCGCGCGCCAAAGCCGCGGCCGAAGCGTCTGGGCTGCCGTTTCAGGTGTTCGATACCCAGCCGGACATTGTCTCGGGCCGGCTCTCTGTGGGTACAATGCACGCGGCCAAAGGGCTTGAGTTTCGCGCGGTTGCGGTAATGGCCTGCGACGACGAGGTTTTGCCGCTGCAAAGCCGCGTCGAAGAAACGGGCGACACCGCCGACCTCGAGGAGGTCTACAATACCGAGCGGCACCTCTTCTACGTCGCCTGCACCCGCGCCCGCGACCACCTACTCATCACCGGCCTCGACCCGGTCTCGGAGTTCATCGAGGATATGACGAGATGATATCTTCATCGCAGATATAACGACGAGGAAGGCTATGCCCTTGCGGGCAAGCTTCGGAGTTGCGCAGTTGGCTCCGCCTGCGGTACATGGAGGTCGTGTTTCAATTTCATGTTCATGGCCGCATATTCACAAAAGACCGTGTTCTGTGTAGCACTTTGAGCGACCAGAGCCCAGTTCAACGGCATCACTTTTCGTTTTGGCAGTGTTGCGGTTGCGTGCGCTCTCACGATTCCGAGAGCTCATTCACTTCGAAAAAGAATTGTAAACATTAGTGGTTCGCTCGTGAATATAATCGCTCGACAGCGGTAGCCTGTCGCAGGAGGAGAGAGATGCATACGAAAACTGCACTCGGCCCGCTTTTCGCTATTCTGCTGCTTGCTGTGACAGGGTGCGAAGGGCTACTCACGACTGAGGTCGTCAATGAAGTTCCCGAGGCCGCAAACGAAACTAATCACCAGAACTGCGCAGAGACGATCGGAGCGCTCCGTGGATACGTCCGATTTGAGGGTCTTGAGGGTGAAGCTTCTACCCCGGGGTACGAAGAGGGCTACAGCCGCTTGTTCTCCCCTCGACAGTTGCTTCACCATTCCGGTTCCAACCGGTGGACGTGGTTCAACGAGTGTACCGGAGTTCGAACCGATCAGGATCGTCAAGGAACGAGACACCGCCTCGCCCGGGTTGTTTCAGCATCTCGTTCAGTCAACGCGTATTCCCACAGCGACAATAGCACTCATACGCGATAGCGCTGAAGAACCGTTCGAGTACTACCGCTACGATCTGGAAGAGGTTTATCTAACGGAGTACCAGGACTAGGAATTCGATCATCATGATGAAACCCCGACCGAGGTGATAGGTCTCAGTTTCGCACAGATCACGATTACCTACACGCCAATGGAGATCGATGGCTCACCGGGGCTGCCGGTATCCGTGACGTATGATTCACGGGCACAGACAGAGTAGGCACCCTCGCCAGGGCCTCCGCCGTCAACGACTGCCGTAGCACTCGACCCCGGGGACTAATCGGGCGCGGGAACGAGGCGCAGATCGATCTGGCCCACTGACGAGGCTGAGAAAGACCTGCCTCCGGGGTTAGATTCCCTATTCCCTACCCCTGCGTTCGCATCAATATATGAGGATACCGCTATTCTGCTTGCACTTGAAGATATCGGTATCGAAAGCGTACCGCTATCTCCTGTGGATGTAGTTTCGCTCAACCTAACGTAGTCGTCTGCTAATTCCGTATATTCCCAAACGCCGCGCTCGTAGACGTAGATTCCGAGATGGAGCACACAATTACTAGTGCCTATATCTGATTCCCTAACGCCTCCTGCAACATTCATCGAGTAAGAATATGTAGCTACCAGGTTCAGCTCCTGTCCTCGATCATTGATCACGGAGAACCACGTGTCTTCTAAAGAAAACCACCCGAATCCCCAGCTGGCATGATAATCATACAGAGCGACAGAACTTGCGTTTATGTCCCAGCTGATGGTAGCTTGATGTTCATTAGTCGTGATCGATAAATCGAGGGCGGCCGACTGGTTCATGGCTGAATCAGCCGCTGACACGTTTAGTGTATTAAGTGTCTGGCGCGGGGGTGACTCCCACGGGGGTGCAGACACCCACCCATCCTCATTGAAAAATGTAACATGACCAGTAGTACCTCCCTGCGAGCTCCAATTGTACGCGGTTCCTTGCACCTGGTAGAAAGGCCCAGAGCCTATCGACATTTCCAGCTGCAGGTCCCGAATCTCCTGATAGACCACTTCAGCCACAGCCGTATCCCAGATCGTTACGTCCACCGTCTGGGTTGCCGGCGTGGGCTCGAATGTGGCCCCGGGGACGACCACCTCCCTCGCCT